>JBIOGV010000338.1:0-3817 GCA_044448365.1 Chitinophagales bacterium | reverse complement strand
ATCCCGATCCCCTTCAGTCGCGGAATGCCCTTTCTTACCAAATCATCTCCCATTATTTCATCATCATCTAACAAAATTTTTATTTCCTCCGCACAATGCAATATTTCTATCAACCTTGCCCAATGCGAGTATAGCGTACTGTTGTTTACTTTTTTCCCGGTGAAATCAATAAACTCCTGCCTGGCTTTTTCAGCCAATGGTGTTGGAATAAAGTTGCATATGTTCATTCTTGCAAGCGGTCCTACCCTGTTCCATCCTTTTTCTCTTCCTATTTTTTTCAAATAAGGAAATTTCATATAAGACCATTGGGCTACCGCTTCAGAAAAATATTCTTCATACAGATCGGTTGAAATGTCATTGAGTGTAACATTTCCTTCACTGTCAATTGCCCTCAATTTACCATCATACAGATCCAAACCTCCGTTATCGTTTACCAAACCAAGATGACCAGATGGAAATTGAGCAAACTCATCAACAAACTTCCTGTTCTTTACATGATAGTCTTTTATGAAATCAATCATGGCCAGCGACCATTGGATCATCGTATCAATGTTCTCAATATTTTTTCCATCTAAAAAATATTCCCGTTCTTCTTTCGTAAAAGTTTTATGCACGCCACCGGGAACAGCAAGAATGCCATGAATCCTTTTTCCGGCTACAGCCCTGATAATTTCCTGTCCAAATTTTCTCATCGTAATTCCCTTGATGGCGAGCTCCCTGTTCTCCACTGCAACGGCTATAACATTTCTTTTTTCAACCGGTGCATCCACACCGAATAACAGATCAGGTGAAGCGAGGTAGAAAAAATGCAGTGCATGTGATTGAAAAACCTGCCCGAAATGCATTAGCCGGCGAAGTTTTGTAGCTGTTGGTGAAAGATCTTTCGGATCAACTCCTACAAGCTGATCAATTGCTTTTGCTGCTGCAAGGTGATGGCTTACCGGGCAAATGCCGCAAAGCCTTTGTACCAATACCGGCGCTTCCCAGTAAGGATGGCCCTGGATGAATCTTTCAAAACCCCTGAACTCAATGATGTGAAAAAAAGAATCTTTCACTTGCCCGTATTCATCAAGATGTATGGTTACTCTGCCGTGGCCTTCTACTCTCGTAACAGGATCTATGGTAATTTTTTTGCTCATGATATTTTAATTTATACCCACCCCTTTCGAAAAGTTTTTATTCTAAGTTTCCCCTGCTCCTCCGGTGGAGGGGACGAAGATTCAATATTTCGAAAATCCGAAATGTACATCGTCAATCGTATTTAAATTCAGAATAAAGAATCGAATACTCTTCTCCCCAGAGAATATTTTTTACAACTTTCCATATATAGTTCGCATCAGGCGGACATCCCGGAATATAATAATCAATTTTTACGATCTCATTGCAGGCATATACCCTGTCAAGGATCTTCGGCAGATCTTCATGATAGGGTACAATGTTATTGCCGGGTTCATGAGTAACAGAATTCAAATAAGCTTCCTCAAGACATTCACTCAGCGGAATAGAATTTCTCATGGTAGGAAGCCCTCCCCATATTGAACACTCACCTATCGCCACCAGGATATCACAATGCTCCCTGAATTTTCGGAGTGTTTCTATGTTTTCTGAATTGCAACAGCCCCCTTCAATGATACCCAAATGACAACGAGTGGTGAAATTTTTAAAATCGGTGAGTGGCGATTTGTCAAATGATACCAGTTCAATCAAATCGAGCAGTTCGGTGTCTATATCAAGCATGGACATGTGGCAGCCAAAACATCCCGCCAATGAAACCGTAGCGATTATTTTTTTATTCATCGCGGCAGGTTTTTTAATGTTGGGCATTTTCTGGCTGTATTTTTCCTGCACCGACTCCAGATCAAACTTTCTGTCGCCAAATGGTTCAGCTATACTAACTCCCCTTACTATGATGGCACCCGTGGGGCAAATCTTCATAGCGTTGATTGCCTGTTCTTCCGAAAGTTTAGCTTCCTGTTCGTAATCAACTCCTACAAAAGTTTCATTGCCCCTGTTTTGATATGTAAATACTTTTTTACCATCATCGGTAACTACATCCACAACACATCGCAGGCATTTAATGCATCGGTTATGCTCCATGATCAACCGCTTTGGTTTAAAGTCAATAATGCGATCTTTAAACAAATGCTGAAAACGTGCAGAAGTAACGCCCAATTCATATCCCATGTGCTGTAAATCACAGTTACCACTTTTTTCGCAGGCAGGGCAGACATGATTGCCCTCTGCAAACATCATTTCAACCAACGCCTTCCTTGTATCATTCAATTCAGGAGTATTGACTTCAACAGAAAGGCCCTCTGTTATTTTTTCTGTACAAGCCGGGCCATATTTTCCGTTGATCTTACAGGTGCACACCCTGCATGTGCCGAGAGGAGGTTCAATGTGTTCGTAATAACATAGCGATGGAATAAAAATGCCGTTCTCTTTTGCCAGCAGTACAAGGTTTTTGCCTTCTTCCGCCTGAATGTTTTTTCCATCGATCGTTATATTCACCATTCTTGCCATAACTGTGTTTATTAAATAATCAAATACACTCGCAAAACGTGAGACGTGAGATTTTAACATTCCCATATCACGACTCACGACTGACGCCTGCCTGCCGGCAGGCAGGTCTCACGTTTTATATTTTTCATAGTCTTTCGTAGCTGCATCCATGTCAAACTCCAGGTTTAATCCGTTAAAATTTTTATCAAGCTTCCCGGCAAAATAATCATGAAATTTATCCATGGCATTGATCAAACTGTTGGTAGCTGTTTTACCAAGACCGCAGCGACTGGTGTTTTTCATAATAATTCCCCAGTTCTTTAGATCCTGCAGGTCTTTTTCAGTAGCGAGGCCATTGTTTAACCGTTCCAATTTTCTTTGGATGATAAAATTTCCTGCTCTGCATGGAGTGCAGATACCACAGGATTCATGTTTAAAGAACTCTGAAAAATTCATGAGCAGTTTTACAAGGTCACGATGTTTATTGAAGACCATGAATGATCCTCCGCAACGTAAGTCGTTTCTCGCAGGCAGATCAAGCATTGATAACCGGCGAAATTTTTCTTTGATTGAAATACATTCACCTGAAGGGCCGCTTACCTGTATGTAATAAGGATCATCGGCATCACACAACTCAAGCAATTCTGCTACCGTCATTCCCCATTCTATTTCATAGATACCGGGCAGTTTACAATCTCCTGATACACTGATGAGCTTAGTCCCGGGTGAACCTGGAATACCAAGTTTCAAATATTCTGCAGCGCCCATTTCAATAATTCTTGCCGCCGCACAAAAAGTTTCTACATTATTAATAACAGTAGGTTTTTGCAAATAACCTTTTTCAACGGGGAAAAACCATTTGGTCCGGGGTTCACCGCGTTTTCCTTCCAACGATTCCAGCAAAGCGGTTTCTTCTCCGCATACATATGCGCCGGCGCCCATTTGAATGCGGATATCAAAATCAAACCCTTTGATCTTTGCACAATTCTTTCCAAGTAATCCTGATCGGTAATATTCTTCTATTGCCTCATCGAGTTTGTGTTTGAGCCACCCATATTCTCCGCGTAAATAAATAATTCCGTTTGATGCCCCGGTTGCATAACCACAAATGATCATTCCTTCGATCAGGGATGCTGCCTGAGAATGCATCAGCACACGGTCTTTAAATGTGCCGGGTTCTCCTTCGTCAGCATTGCAAACAACAAATTTTGGTAAAGCTGGTTGCACTCTTGCGGCATCCCATTTTTTCCAGGTAGGATAGTAAGCGCCGCCACGACCCGAGAGTTCTGATCTTTTTATTTCATTGATGATCCCT
>JBIOGV010000337.1:0-3832 GCA_044448365.1 Chitinophagales bacterium | reverse complement strand
TCTGAGGAACCTGCTAGTTGCCATGCTGGGGCGAATAGTAAACTGTGCAAAATAAGATTTCATCGTGTTGTCGAAGGTGTAAGTAGTTGAGTCTGTTAATTGATAATTGGCTTTCGTAACGGAAAGTGAATTGAATTGTCCCCTGAAATTTATAGTTGATTTTATTGCTTCAATACTATTTATATATGATAAATCAAATGCAAAAGCATTAGCTGCAATATCTTTATACAAGGATTCACCTTCGTTGCCCGCAATACCATGTTTTGCTGAGAATCCAATTTCTAAAGACGAATTACTTAATGGCAAAAAGCCAATTCTTCCACCTATTTCTTTGTTGGTATTATTATCATTCCAATTTTCATATTGCACCATTCCCCCCATCCCCATTTCTGTATTTAACACAGGGCCGTTGGAAACATATAAAACGTAATTCATCTTTGCGCTGCCGAGCGGAACGCCGCCACGAACATCTACTCCCATCACAGCACCCCAAAAAAAATGTGTATCATCCGGAAGTACCCCATCATCCGGGCGAAGGGGTGGATTGGGAAATTTTTCAATGTGATTTGGTTCCCACCTTTCGTTGTAAGCACCAAAAGGGCTCAGCATCTTTCCTGCGCCCAAAGTCATATACTTATTCAGCCGGTAAGACAATTTTGCAAATTCCAGATCAAACGCTGCCGAATTATCTGCTGTTCCGTCGTTTTTAATTTCTATTTCACTTTCAAAAAAGAAATTATCCGAAAGTTTCCATAAGAACATCGGGCTGAACCCAAAATCATTAAAAGTATTTTTGGGTATTGTCCCATCATTTCTGTTAAGATGCGCCTGAAAACCAAACCATCCAACTCCGGTTAATACCATTTTAGTATCTCCCGTGATAGCAGAAAGAATTTGTTGTATTTTTTCTGTTTGTGTTGAATCCTGTGCATTGCCCGCTGAGGAAGCAATGAGAAAAGAAACAACGAATAAAAGTTTTTGTGTTTTCATTTTCTTTTATTTTTAAATTCCAATATTGTATTATTTAGTATCCCGTTTTCAAATCGGCATTTGTTTTTTTATTTGTGCTTCCTTTTTGATTTTTCTCAGCTGGTAGAAAATGAAAAAATAAATAACCCACACGCCGCCAAAAAGCGTTGATATCGTGATGATGAGCGGCAGCGGAGCATAGGGTTCCCAAAGGGCACGGGGAAAGGGATCTTTCTCAACCATAAGGGGTGTGCCCCAAGATGTATTAGCCATATTTTCCACATTGCCGAAATCTTTGTTGTCCTCCATTCTTGCTGCTATAGTGATGAGTCCTGCTGTATCCCCTGGAATATCTTTGGGGTAAGAAAAAACTGCTTCACCATTTTCATCCGTATTAATGGTATAGTCTTCAGCTGCCGGCATGATACCAAATAAGCGCTTTACATAAAACTTCACCTCAGCATCTTTCACCGGTATTTCTTTCCCATCTTTACCTATTTCTGTTATTTTGGCGGTAAGCAACCGTGTCGTATCATGCGGATTTAGAATGAGAATAAGATTGGCGTCTTTATAATGCATTTGTTCTTGGGCATCTTCATATAAAGTGTCATTTTCAATTTTTGCCACGATAGTAAAATAGAGGCTATCGTCTAAAGGCAACTCTTTTTTAATTACAATGATGGCTTGACCTTTATTATTTGTATTTGCGATATCGAGTAAGTGTTGCTCCTTATTATGAATGGTGTAAAAATTTACTCGCACATTTTTTAGAGGAACAAATTTCCCTTCCTTGTTTTTTGCCGTTATTACCGCCATGACTGTTTTAGTCAAATCGGCTTTTTTGTAATAAGATAATTCGATAGCGTCTTCATTCTTACCTGTTGCTTTTGATTGATCTTGCGCATCCGCTATCCTACAGAACACAATTGTAATGATACTTACAAGAGTCATGTTTTTAACTGCGCTATTCATCTTCATAATTTATTCGATTTATTATCCCGGTTGTATTTTTGTTTCGTTGTCTTTTCTCGAATGCGGTTCTATTGCTTTTGACTTCTCTTCATCTCTTTGCAGCCTGAGTTCGATAGCTTTTTGTTTATCATGTTCAATTTGTATCCCTTCTTCTACTTCCCATACTGCCATCATCGGAAAAAGTTTTGCAAAGAGAGTGATGACGAGAAATATTCCTGCCAGGCATGCTGCGGTAATAGAAAATTCCACATAGTTTGGAAAATAACTTGACCAATCATTTGGAACTTCCTGTATAGGCATAAATGGATGCAAAAGTGTTGGCACCACAATGATGTATCTTTTTACCCATGCGCCCGCCACAATAATAATACAGGTGATTGCAAGCATCAAAGGCCTCCGCCCTTTTGGAATCGAGAGAATAATAATAGGCAGGAGCACGGTACCGAATTGCAATGTCCAGAACACTGTTGAGTAACTGCCACTGAACAAATCTCTAAGTAAATGGCCTTCTGCTGTTGCCATTTTATAGGCAGGTATCCAGTATTCATTCAGATTCAGATAGGCATAAATAAGAGTAAGCGCCAGCACAATGCGTCCCATCAAATCGAAATGTCGTGGTGTGATATATTTTTCGAGATGATACAGTTTTCGGAAGGCAGCCATTCCTAATATCACACCGGCAGAGCCGGAGTAAAGCGCTCCTGCAACAAAGTAAGGACCGAACACAGTGCTATTCCATCCGGGACGCAGTGTCATCGCGAAAATGTAGCTAACTACTGTGTGCACAGACACAGCTACCGGAATGATGATGATGGTCATAATCGTCATGGATTTTTCAAGCCGGTGCCATTGTGATTTGGTTCCCTTCCAGCCTATTGCCATTTTTGTGTAAAGCCACTTTTTGAACTTTTTGAATCGTGTATCGCAAACAGTTAACCTGTCTCTGCAAAGCGCCATATCAGGTATCATGGGAAGGAATAAGAATACTGAACTGCCAACAAAGTAGGTGCAAATGGAGATGATGTCCCACATCAAGGGCGATTGCACCCGGCCAAAAATCACTAGGTTGGCGATTCGGTCGGGTCGTCCCAAATCTATGATCGGCATAATTCCCCCAAACAACAGCGATACCCATGTTAAAAGCTCAGCTGATCGGGTGATAGGCCTTCGCCATTCCTGTTTTGTAATGCGAAGAATAGCGGAAACAAGGGTTCCCGAGTGACTGATACCAATAAAGAATACGAACGTGGAAATGTATAATCCCCATGATACATAATTTCTCATTGCTGTAACTCCTAATCCGGCCCTGAGCTGGTGGATATAGCAATAAAGCCCCCAACTAATCACTATGAGTAAACACCCTATCCAGATCCGGGTAGATCGTCCCCATCTTCTTGTTGGTTTTAGACAATCTTCCCGAACGGTCTCAATCTCGTTTTCCAGATTGTATTTTTCGTTTACCACATCCTGTTTTTTAAAAATGACTGATTCAATTTTCTTAAAAAATTATTTTGACATCTGCATATCTCCCATATCCATAGGTTTTTTTTCATTCCTTTCTTTACCAGCATCATTCATCTCTGGTTTGGGGTATTTCCTGTTTTTAGGTGGTAGGTAGTACACACGGGGATCGGTTCCCAATTCTTCGAGATGGCGGTATCCTGCATTATCTTCGATGAGTTGGCTGAATTTGACTGTTACTCCTGATGCGTTGGTAACTGCATCTTCATTCTGGTCGCCAAAATAAATGGCATCCATAGGGCATGAACTTACGCAGGCAGGCATCTTGCCTTGCCTTATCATATCAGGGCAGAAATCGCATTTTTCTACTGTTCCCATTCTCCTTGGAATGCCTCTTTCAGGTGAATAAGCTACACCGGCAAGTTCGGGT
>JBIOGV010000336.1:0-3851 GCA_044448365.1 Chitinophagales bacterium | reverse complement strand
GAAAAGAATGGTGAAAAACAAAAAAATAACAAAGGAATTGTTGAGATCACGTATTCAAATTATACGATCAATAAAGGTGTTGACGATAAAATTTTTCAGCGTTGATTATGGTTCTTCAATTTTTTCATCCTCGGCATTGGCCAGCACTTCAGAAGTCATTTTACGCAAGGGATTTTTTCTGGATTCTTCAAAATTGTTTCTCCGGCTTATAATATCGATACATTCGAATATTGCCGCAAGAAAAGAAGATGCATCTGCTTTATTTTTTCCCGCAATATCAAACGCAGTTCCATGATCAGGAGAGGTACGAACAACCGGAAGCCCTGCAGTAAAATTTATCCCTTCGCCAACAGCAAGTGACTTGAACGGAATGAGTCCCTGGTCATGATACATTGCCAGTACTGCATCAAATTGTTCATAATGGCGTCGTGCAAAAAAAGCATCGGCACTGAAAGGTCCGGTTACGATCATTGATTGCTTCGCCTCTTTAATCGCAGGTTTGATCTGCTCTTCCTCTTCTTTTCCGATCAATCCTTCATCACCGGCATGGGGATTTAAGCCCAGCACTGCAATTTTTGGCTTTTCAATGCCAAAATCTTTTATCAAACTATAATTCAAAATATTCAGCTTACTGAGAATGATCTCTTTTGTGATATGTTGGGCTATTTCTCCTACAGGCAGGTGTTCAGTAACAAGCGCAACCCGGAAATTTTCTGAACACAACAACATTACAACATCATTTGCATTGAAAATTTTTTTTAAAAAAGGAGTATGGCCTGTAAAATTGAATTCTGCAGATTGAATGTTTTTTTTATGAATCGGAGCTGTTACCAATCCCTGGACATGGTTTTGTTTTAACGCTTCTACCGCGGCTCTCAAAGATCTTACTGCGTAGCTGCCTCCTGTGTCATTCAACTGACCCGGTGTAATGGTTACATCTTCTTCCCAGCAATTGAAAACGTTTACCTGTTTATTGTTCAGCCGGTTTAATTCCCTTGTGCTTTGATAATTAAAATTTATTTCAGGAATTGATTTGCGATAGAAATTGATGACTTTATTCGATGCAAAGATCACCGGTGTGCATTGTTCAAGCAAACGCAGATCAGAGAAGGCTTTTATGATCAGTTCAATTCCAATGCCATTCAGATCACCGCATGAAATACCGATGCCCGGTTTAGTGCCCTGGTTCATTTTTTTAATATTGTCGGCAAAATTACTGTATACAAAGGAGAATCGTGCCGCGGTTAAGGAAGTTTTTCGGATATTACCAGCGCTTAAAACCGAGGTGCGGCTTGAATTTTATTTCTTGATCATTTTTTTAGTAATGACCTTGTCATTGTATATTGCCCGGAGGATGTACATGCCGGCTGGCAGACTTTCCGTGCCAGGAATGCTTAAACTATTCACGCCTTCATAAGCACTAAAGCTTTCTTTTCTTACCGGCTTTCCGGATGAATTTAAAAGTATAGCGTCTATTCTTGAGTTTTCGGGAACGGAAATTTCAAAATCAATTTCATTGCTAAACGGGTTGATCACATTACTGAAACCGAAATCAATCGATTTATCATTCAGCAAAATGACCCGTGAATATTTTTTCTTACCATCTTTATTAACTACAGCAATTCGGTACCACACTTTACCCGTAATGACAGCAGGATCGGTAAGTTCATAATAATTATTTTCATTTGCATTCCCGTGTCCTTTTACTGTTGCTATACTATTGAAAATAGTGCCATCCATACTTTTTTCCACATTATAAGAAACAGGTTCAGTTTCTTTTGAAGCTACCCATAGAAGATCGGCAATTCCATTATTATTTTTTCCATTAAACGAAAGTAGATCCACGCTCAAAACAGGTCCGCAATCAAGTACGTTAAGAGTAATAATCGTAGAAGCATCTGTATAAAGGCAAGCGCTGTTTACAAGATTTGAATTCGATGTAGCTACCACCACACGATAGAGGTCATTACTATTTGCCAGTGTAGTTTGGGTAGCCGGGATCGTGTATTTCGTTATGAATTGATAAGTCGATCCGATCAATGTTACGGTTGTATCCACAGCTGCGCTAATATCACTCCAGGTATTTCCGAGATCTGTACTTCGTTCCCACTTAAAGTCAGTATAGTTGTTAAAGTAAGAACGAACAGTGTCAAAAATATTCAGAGGATTTAACTGGCAGACCATTGGATTGATCGATGGGGAATACTGCATGGAAGGCAGGCAGGTAGCAATAGCGATATCATCCAGCGTCCAGTCATTTCCACCACCACCCTGTGCATTATTGCGAATAGAAAATGAAGCAGTTGTTTGTGACGGGGTTGTTTTGAAAACAAATCCCTTTTTCAACCAGCCCACCGTATCAATTTCACCCGTGTTATAATAATCCAGGCTATCTAATGTAAAGGTTAGATTAGGCTTAACACCTGGGTATCCATTTGCAGGCGCTGTTGAAGTCCCGGCAAATTGTGCACCGGTGGAATCGATTCCGCAATTAGGACATATATTTCTTACCCAGGCAGAAAATTCATAGTAAGTATTGGGGCAAAGATTAGTGATCGTCTGGCGATATACTTCTGATGCTACGTAGTCTGCGTTTACCTCGAGCATATAACCACTGTTTGTAGTAGCATCAGGAGGAGCATTACCAATTGAATTGTTCGTCCCGGAATGGTCGCCGTCAATATACCAGTATCCTCCAAACATTCTGTTGTTGCAACTCAATGGATCATTAGGACCAACCGCAGGAGCGACATTACAATTAGGCTGCCTCCGCGCATTACTTACGGGGCTGCTTCTTGGACTCATATTTTTGACAATAGCATAGCGTCCGTCATTTACTGCAGTAAATGCTGACACATCAGGTATGAATGTATATCCTGCAATGGGGGTAGTAAGATCAGTACTTCTGTTTAAGGTAGTTCCTGATCCGAATGTACCTCCATTTTCCACTGCATTATTCAGCCCGATGCTGTTTACGCATAAGTTTAATGGGTTTGTGATTAGTATATTAAAAGGCGTAGCCGTTAGCGTTACATCGGTTATTCCGTTATTATAAATAAACTGCCCGGGAAATAAAGTGATGGTATCACCCACTACCCCGGTCACTACCACTCTGTAGGAAATCGCAAAAAGTAATCCACCACCTCCAACTGGTTTATCAGATGAAGACATTTGTCCGTTTGCTGAAGTTGCAGCGTTTGTCATAACTGTTGGAACATTAGGTGCAGCACCGCTTGAAAAACCAAGATTCATGCGAATATTGTATTCACCCGCTGATGGTGAGGCTTTATAACTGGCCGCATCGTCACCGCTGGCCACGGTATATCTCTTATAAGTCAGGCCTTCATTGGTAATTATTCTTATGGAGTCATTCGATGTAGTGAGCATGCTTGTTTTAGCAGGAACGTTATCCACAAACCGTAATGCAGTCATCGTTCCTGATGTATGATTGACGGTGAATCTTATTTCCAATGTATCGCCTGGCTGCACTACGCCTCCTGTTGTTTTCCTGGAGATATTTACATAACTGTTTCCGGATCGCACGGGCGCATTGGTAGTAGTTGCACAGATATTAAATCTTGCATTTCCATTGGGGGCAGCCCCTGCTGCAGTTGAAAATACTCTTATGTAATAAACATTGCCCGTTGTTAATGCCGGGGTGGTTACGCTGGTACTGTTACTACAGGCAATAGAAGTAAGTGAACCGCAGCTGCCGGAAAATATTTGTAAACCTGAAGAAGTGAAATTCGCTCCAAGGCTGCTCAATGTAATGGTAGCTGTATTGTTTGTTACTGCTGTGAATTTATACCATACATCATAAGCTACAGTTCCCGCGCAGGGAGCTGCTAAAG
>JBIOGV010000335.1:0-3877 GCA_044448365.1 Chitinophagales bacterium | reverse complement strand
GAACTGGCACGATGGAAAATGGAATTCGAGGGATGGTCGGATTGTGTGGCTTTTATGGAAGGGTGTAAAAATAATGGCCGATGTTGGTTTATGCAAGCTTTTTGAAAATTTTTTTTCAATGAGTTTGGGGAATTTTTTCATCATTTTCAATCTGTATTCTCCTTCAAACTATCCAGGATCACGAAATACTATTTTTGGCAGGGTTTTAGAATGTTATGAATAAATAATTAATATGAAGAAAATTTCAGGCAAAATATTGAGCACTTTACTTGCAATAATGTTTGTGCTTTTTTTATTACCAGGCTGTTATGAAACACATTATTATCATCGTTACAATCATCATACAAAACCCTGGTATGAACGTCGTCACAGGGAACCTCCGCCCGGCATTAATTTCGAGATCGATGTTTATAAGAGAAGATAGAACCGATTGAAACAGGGTTGTGAAGGAAAGAAAATCATCAATAACTTAAAGAATCTACTTTGTGTTCTTTGTGTATCCTTAGTGAACTTAGTGATCAGAAAATATGGACACAAAGAACACAACGAATCAGAAAGTTCACGAAGAAATTGTATACAAGAATTACCAAACTGAGATGAGCAAAATCAAAAATACCCGAAACAGATATTTGTACAAAATGAGCGACCTATTGGCAGATTTCATTTTGGTTAAGCATCCATCGTAATGATAACATTACCTATTTTTTGACCGGATGCCACATATTTATAGGCCTCGGCTATTTTATCAATTGGATACTTTTTATCTATAACTGGTTTGAAGCTTCCTTTTTCAACCAGGTCATTGATAAAACCCAGGCAAGCCTTAATATTTTTAGGAGGAAGGAACAAGACCTTTTTCCCGCCAAATAAAGGCGTAAATAGTGCCGGAAACAGATTCTGAAATCCGCCTGATGAAGTATAAATTCCTTTCTTCTTTAGCAAATGTTTGCATTTGCCAAATGTGTATTTTCCCACCGAATCAAAAACGAGATCATACTTCTCGGTATCTTTTGTAAAATCATTTGTTTTATAATCGATCACCCGATCAGCTCCTAATGATTTTACCAGTTCAATAGTTTCACTACCGGATACTGCGGTAACAAATGCACCATAAAATTTCAAAAATTGAACAGTGGCAGAGCCAATGGCGCCGGTTGCACCAATAACAAGTGCTTTTTGCCCGGCTTTGGGTTTTAACAGGTTAACAGCGTTAAGTGCATAAAATGCCCCTTCAATGCAAGCTGCTGCCTGGTCATAACCTGTGTTGTTCGGAATCATAATTGCTTTCGTTTCAGCTAATGAAAGGTATTGAGCATGAGATCTTAATCCAAAACCAGCAAATCCCATAACCCGATCACCGGTTTTAAAAGATTTTACTTTTTTGCCAATCGCTTCAATTTTCCCGGCAAAATCTGTTCCTGTAACTATTATGCCCGGTTTGAATAATCCTGTAAAAAACCTCATGATAAACGGCCAACCCGAAAGTATATGACAATCGGTTCTGTTTACTGTAGCTGCATATACTCTTATTAAAACTTCATTGTCTTTTGGATTAGGTATATCAATTTCTTTTATACTTAAAACTTCCGGTGGACCATATTTTGAACGAATAGCGGCTTTCATTTTGTTAGTTGAGTTTAATAAATAGTGCGTCGGCAGGTATTGCTGCAGGTGGGATAATTTATAACTGTCAACCTGGTACTGCAGCTGGCTTTTTTTGTTGATGAAGTTAGAAACTTTTGCATGGCTTTTTTAGTCGCGCTCGAACTACCGATGATACTATCAAACGGCTGATGTTTCGATATCAAGTCCCATTTGCAGCAAGCATACTTTTGTTGTATGCACACTTTTCGCATTTATGAGGAAGTTGTCAATCTTGTCAACTCTTCTCATCCAAAAGCTCCTCTACGACTAAACGATATTAGTATGCTGGCCATACTCAAGTGCTATTTCGGCTCAGGAAAATTCATCTTGCTTATCAAAGCTTTGAAACGGCTATCTTGTCGAAGTCTGACTGGCAGGAACGGGTAATGTTGTAATATACACAAGTAAGCATCATGTTCTTCATAAGCTCTTTCAAACCAATTAAACGCTTCATCAATATCGCCCAGGAAACCGTATGCAAAACTCATAATGCATGAGCTTACATATTTTCCAGCGCCTACTCGAAGTTTCAAATCCACCATCACGGTTCTGGCTTTTTCCAATAAACCCATGGATGTATATAACGTGATCAGATCAACTTGGTTGAAGGCAGCGTAATTAGAGAGTCTACTGGCAAATTCAAGATACCCGGTTGCTTCAGCGTATTGCTTTTTATAAAAGTAAGCAAAACCCATAATGCGGTTTCCGATCATTGAATCCGGATCCATTTCATAACCCTGCTTTGCAGTTAAGAATGCTTCTTCTAATTTGCCGGCAGTTAATAAAACAGCATATTTGTTGATATAACTCATCGCATTATACGGTTCCAGTTCAATCGCAATATTGAGATGCCTTTCTGCTTCTTCATATTTTCCTTCTATCCAGCATAGATAATAGTGGCCAAACCAAACATGACCCTGGACATACTGCGGATTCAGTTGGATTGATTTGAGAAAATTGTTCTTCGCTTCCTTCCATTTCCATTCATAGCTTGCATAATACATCCCAAGGGAACAATAGGGCTCGCAAAGCGAGTTGTCCAGGCGTATGGCTGCATTGGCTGCCTCTCTTGCTTCGGGCATGACTTCGTTTGCGGGTAAGTAGTTATAAAACCCCAGGATAACATAAGCATCAGCCAGACCTGCATGAGCCTTTGCAAAATCGGGATCAATTTCTACAGCTTTTTTGAATTGTTCTAAACTTTGAAAGAGGAAACGTTTGTTTAAGTAAAACCGTCCTTTCAAATAGAATTCGTAGGCCTCTGCATTTTGAGTATAGCTTTTTGTAATGATCGCTTTCTCCTTTTCCAGTAAAATAACCTTTAAGTTTTCAGTAATCGCCAATGCGATTTCATCCTGGATGGAAAAAATGTCATCCATATCACGGTCATATTTTTCTGACCATAAATGAAAACCATCTTCCACGTTTATTAATTGTGCGGTTATGCGAAGTTTGTTAGCCTGTTTCCGCACGCTGCCCTCGAGGACTGCACCCACACCCAGCTTTTCGCCTACTTCACGAAGGTCAATATTTTTTCCTTTAAATTGAAAGGATGATGTACGACCCGCTACTTTTAAATCTTTTAAATGGGATAAGGAATTCAATATTTCTTCTGCCATGCCATCACTGAAATACTCCTGTTCAGGATCATTGCTCATATTAATAAATGGCAGCACCGCAATGCTTTTTTCTGAAATTTTTTTTGTTGAATGTTCTTCAAAAGTGAAACCTGGAACTTCTGTTTTATGATCTGTAATCACTTCATAAATTTTCACAGGTTCTTTCACATTCTTCAAAACCTCTTCTTTTATGAATTTTGTTGTGATCGCTTTTTTGTTTGATACATTTTGGTGAACAGACTCAGATATCCAGATTCCGCCAATAGGTGCAAGTGCCTGCAATCTTGAAGCAATGTTCACGCCATCGCCAAACACATCATTGTTTTCAAACACTACATCGCCAAGATGAATACCAATTCGCAGTTTTAGATCATTTATATCATTACAGGCTTTTTGAATTTCAATCGCACATATTACTGCATCTGTAACAGTATTAAAACTTGCAAGCACCCCATCGCCTAATTCTTTTACCGATGTGCCATGAAATTTTTCAATAATTGGTTTTTGCAATTGCCTGTTCATTCGCAAAAGCTCAAATGCTTTTTGTTCATCTTCTCCCATTAAAGCAGTATAGCCTGCAATGTCGGTAAACATGATTGCGGCAAGTTGACGGG
>JBIOGV010000334.1:0-3880 GCA_044448365.1 Chitinophagales bacterium | reverse complement strand
TTGATTTGAATTATAACTAACCGTACACCCCGTTTTCTCCAATACTTTGATCATATTGAAAGCCGTTTGTGGATAGAGCTGATCCACAAAACATGGTATGAAGAGTTGGACATTCATTTTTTGGATATTGAAGACCGGGAATTGAACATTAGATATCTTGGATTAAAAAATATTCAATAATCAATATTCAATTCTCAACGTTCATATTCTATGAAAAAATTCTATTTTTTGAATGATTGATTTAATGAAATCATTTTAACCGCCGTGATCGCTGCTTCTTCGCCTTTATGACCATGGGTACCGCCCATCCGTTCCCTCGCCTGTTCTTCATTTTCTACTGTAAGCACTCCAAAAATAGTTGGAACCGGTAGCATAAGATTTAATTGCACTACTCCATCAGTCACAGCTTTGCAAACGTAGTCAAAATGAGGAGTACCTCCGCGGATCACGCAACCAAGAGCGACAAATGCACCTGTCTTTTTTTTCTTCTTTAAATGTTCCCAATAATTTTTTATAGCAAACGAAATTTCAACCACACCGGGAACAGTTAAAGAAATAATCTTTTTTATACCCAGCTCCTTCAATTTTTTTATACATCCTTTTTCGAGTTCATCAGCAATTGCAGCATTCCATTCTGTTTTTACCAAAACAACACAGGCATCCTTTGAAAGAATGCCTGCGGTAGTTTTCAGATTACTTTTATTAATGTCTGCCATGTTATTTAAGATTCAAGATACAGGGCACAAGATTCACAGAATCATTCAAGTTTTTTAATTATTGCAGAAAGTATCTTTTTAATTTGAACTGCTTCGTCAATTAAATTTAATCTTTCACCTTCTAATTCATTATTCTCATAAATTAATATCAAATCAAGCCAATGAATGCTTTCTTTTGCTTCCCTCCTGGATATCTTAATTTTCATTCTTTCATCGAGCGTTCCCAAATCATCAGAAGCTTCTATATAATTGGCTCCAACTGATCCGCTAGATCTAATTACTTGTCGCATGTATTCGATATTGATTATGTCCCGTTTTAACCTAAAACAAAAATCTCTTACTCGTTTTCCAAAATTGTGAAATCGATCTTCTAATTCTTGTGACATAGGTTTAATGGTCGGCTTGTTTCTTGTTCCGTGTGCCTTGTACCTTAATTATACACTCCCAAACGTGCAAGATATTTATCCGCCTCAGTTCCTCTCTGAGTGTCGGGAAATTTTTCTTTTAATTCTTTGAATAGTTCAATTGCCTCTTTAGTATCATTGAGTTTCGTCTGAGCCAGGTAAGCTGCCAGGAAAAGTGCTTCAGAAGAAAGCTCAATATCTTCTTTAAATTCATGACCCGCCTTTTTATAATTATCAAAAGCATCTTTGTTCTTTCCAAGATCGGCGTAGGCATCTCCCAATAATTTGTAAGCTCTTGCCTGGAAAAACCCGGAACTTGTGCTAAAATCTTTAAGGTATTTAACTGCATTGGTATTATCATTTAAAATCAGGTAGCATTCCCCCGCATACAATCTTGCAAGATTGGCAGCATCCGTTCCTTTGTACTTACTCATGACTCTCAAAAACCCGGGATTAGCGCCATCCCCATTTAATGCAAGCTTAACAAGCGAATCCGGTTTGGGAGATAATAATGCATTGCGCTGATAGCTTTCAGCCTTAAACAAAGCATCAGACGCTTTTTCTTCATTTGGTTCTTTGTAAAATTTTTTATAACCAAGATAGCCACCGGCAACCAGTATAATAACTGCACAAACAACCATTACCGGTTTATTATATTTCGTCCAGAAGTCTTTGGCTCTTTTTACTACCAATTGGTTAGGATCATCATGCACATCATGTTTCTTAACCGCCATAATTTTATTTTCTATTTGTTATGTTTAAAATTAATCGACAATAAAAGGATAATCCGGGTCTACATAAATATCTTTCAGCACTTCGCTATCGTCAGGGAAGGGACTTTCTTCTGCAAACTTTACCGAGTCAGCAACAGCTTTTTCAACCCTTGAATCAATAGTTTTTACCTGGTCTTCAGTGGCAAATTTATTGGTGTAAATAGTTTTCAGAAGTTGCTGTATCGGATCCTTTGCCCTGTATTCTTCCAGTTCATCCTTTGTGCGGTATTTTCCTGGGTCACTGATCGAGTGTCCTTTATAACGATAGGTTTTCATTTCAAGCAATGTAGGGCCACCTTTTTCCCGGGCCCTTTTAACTGCTCTTATCACGCTTTCATGAACGGCCTCAGCACTCATTCCATCTACAGCATCGCCGGGCATTTCATATGCATCAGCCAGTTTGTAAATATCGATTACATTGGATGTGCGTTCCACTGAAGTGCCCATCGCGTAATTATTATTCTCGCAAATAAAGATCACGGGCAACTTCCACAGCATGGCAAGATTGAATGTTTCATGTAATATACCCTGTCTTGCCGCTCCATCTCCAAAAAAACAAAGAACAACATTATCCGTGCCTTTATATTGTTCGGCAAAAGCAAGACCGGCGCCTGTTCCAATTTGCGCTCCTACGATTCCATGACCCCCGAAAAAATTCACCGATTTTCCAAAAAAATGCATGCTGCCGCCCTTTCCTTTTGCATTGCCGGTGGCTTTACCATATAATTCAGCCATACAGGAATTGACCGACACTCCCTTTGCAAGGGCGAGTCCATGATCACGATAAGCTGTGATAAAAAGATCTTCAGGTCTTGTTGCCGTCATACAACCCGCAGCTATAGCTTCCTGGCCAACATAAGCATGAAAAAAACCACGGATCTTTCCTTCCATTTTATATTTTTCTTCTGCTGTTGTTTCAAACTGGCGAATCAACTGCATCAATTCATACCAATATAAATGAGTTTCCTTCGAAAAAATGGTAGGCACCTTCTAAAATTTGAGCCGCAAAAATAAGGGTAAATGGGCAAATTATGACTATTGATTTCAGTATCAAAGGGTCTTTTACCAGGCTTGCTGAGATTTAAACCACGGTCATGCAAAAAAACATTGCTGGCAGATAGCGTATAAAATTAATTAGCCTGAGTTTTTTTCTTACAGCGAATTGTCAGGCAATTGACCGATAAATGTTGAAGACCTGCTTACCGGTAACTTGGGAATGTTGAAAAACTTCTAAACCTGGCTGTCCTCTTTGGCAAAAAAGAAAATAATATTCAAACTTCACACTCTCCTGATGAAGACGGGATTAGGCATACAAAGAAATTACAAACGTCGCTCAAAAAAAAATAAAAGACCGGCAACAAAGAAATGCCGGTCTTTCAGTAGCAAAATATTTTTCAATTTTTCGGATTCAAAGCATTATCAATTCTTGTAAGCACATCCTGCAAATGATATTTACTCATTTCATCCGGGATAGCAGGTATTGCCGCTTTGATTTCATTTCTTAAGGAAATTAAATGAGCTCTTACAATGCTTTTTATGTCTGATTTATCATCGCTTAATTGAGGACGCGAGTTGCCACCAAAATTGATCACAATCGTTGTTTCAGAAGTTTTGGGAGGTGCGATTATATTGCCGAGAATATTTACATACGATTTCTGCAAATTCCTTCTGTACACGTCAATCTTCTTTTTTGTTGCAAGTTCATTCCAGATCCCTTTCTTCAGATCCAAAAAAAGATCAGTGATTGTATAAGCCTGGTTTCCGTTTTCTGCTTCAAACTGGATCAGTTTGTTCAGAGTGTTTGTTCCAAATAAACGATTCAGCACATTGTCCTGAATATTGCCAATTGTAACCAATGGCGTACCCCCGATCCTGTCGTAAATCCGATCATCCGCCAGCCAGATCGGGGTAGAAAATAATTGTTTACTCAAAAAGTCAACAGCCTCTTTCTGTTTTGCTTTTGGTGTGTACTCATAAACATTCCCTG
>JBIOGV010000333.1:0-3937 GCA_044448365.1 Chitinophagales bacterium | reverse complement strand
TCAGCATTTGATCCTTTTTCAAAATCAAAATATTTTATTTCATTTTGACTATTATCCGGAATAAAGCACTCAGAAGACGTATTAAAATATGCGATACCCGTATATGTGGAAGAACTTGTGGAAGTAAATTCTATTCCATACGCCGTTTCATGAATATCGTAATCATTGGACATCATTTTACCATCATTGGGTCCGCTTTGCATGTTTTCGGCACTATAACTACCCTCAACCAGTTTCCATTTGCCCACGTAGGACTTTAATGTATTATAAGAAGCTTTAAATTTAAAGTCGGTAGAATAAACCAGTGTCATGCCGGTTATTTTCCATTCGCCGTTTTGTTTTTCCAATGTCTTTGTTTGAAAATTTCCTTTTCCTTCTCTGAACGTAACATTGGCAAGGTTGCCGTTTATTTTATATTGGTAGTCATATTTTTTGTAAGTGGTTGCTAACTCATCGGCAGATATTTGAGGAACGTTCTTCATATTGGGTTTATTACCTGCGGATATGTTATCCCACCCAATCGTTTCGGAATTACCATTGGGACTCGTAAATATAACGTAGTCTGTAGATTCATGAGCCCAGGTATCTGCCCATTTATCATAGTTGCCATCGAAAAAATATTTGGTTTCCTGTTCAATGACCTTTCGAACAGCATCCTGTTCCGGGGTGTTTTTTTGTGCATGCAATGAACTAAGTGTAAAAAAAGCAAAAAGTGAAATTAAATATTGTTTCATGTTTTTATCATTTTTTTGAATGTCAGAATAATCGAAAATCTGCGAAACTTGTGGTTTCGCAGATCAAAGGGAATGAGTTTTTTCAACGAAGTCGTTCTTACCAACTTTTGTTGCCTGGACGGGCTGATTTTTCTTTTGCTACGCTAACTGCTATAGCTCTGCCTTCAATTTCTTTGTTGTTGAGGCCTTTCATCGCTGCCTGGCCTTCGGCTACAACATCCATTTCCACAAAACCAAAACCACGGCTCTGGCCGGATTCCCTGTCTGTAATCACTTTAGCTGAGCTTACAGTACCATATGCAGAAAATAAAGTTCTTAAGGCTTCATCATTTGTATGAAAACTTAAGTTCGAAACATACATGTTCATAAATCAAAAATTTAAAGTAAAAAAATAAAATTACCAGTGACTAATGCCAGATACAAAGCGTAAAGAAGGATAAACTATTACTGAAGGGAAGAGTAAAAATTTGGAGCGGTCTAATACTTAGTGTCAGGAGATCTAAAAGGTCTCCCTGTGAAGATAGGTCAATTAATGACAATTCGTTTGTTTATTTATGTAACCGTGCCGGAAGTAAAAGTTAAAATATTTTGCTGTTGTTTGTGTTTAACTCTGATTGTTGCCGGTGTAAATTCCGCGTTTCAAACGCCGGATGCTGAATTACCGAACGATGAAAGCCTGGCTGACGATAGGCGCAGAGGATTGAGATTCCGACAAGTCGGGACCATCTGCAACAGGCGATGCGGCTACAACTGGTATTATAATCATTTACTTCGTTTCAATTACCAACTGCCCTACTTTTAATCCGTCACTCTCCGCTTTCAATATTATTTTTCCTGCTTTGCCTTTAGGTCGTACAATGATCAGTGCTTTTCCCCGAAAGGTTTTGCGTTGTGATTGCTGAAAGCTTTCCATATCTGATGGGTTCGCATTGGCTGTTGCCAAAATTTCTCCATTGCCTTCTATCGTAAAATGTAATGGAAATAAGGCATCGGGAACCAACTGCCCTTTGTCATCTGTTATTTCAGCGGAAACATAACAAAGATCATTACGGTTAGCTTTTATAACTGTCCGGTCAGCGATAAGATGTATTTGTTTTGCCTGGCCTGCTGTTCGCAGTACAACTGAATCTATAGTCTTGTTGTTTTCAATGGCAATGGCTTTCAACTCACCGGGCTGATAATTTATTTCAAACGTTGCGGTAAGATCCGTTGATGAAACATTTTTTTCTGCCACTGTTTTTCCATTCAGTTGCAAACGCACAACGGGATAACTTGTATATACATTTACCTTCAGCATTTTGCCCTCCATGCCGGTAAAAGTATAGGAAGGAACTTCATCCGGCCAACCCCAGTAGCTCACAACTTCTTTATGCCCTTCGGGAATTGATCCATGTACCAGCATGTTGATTCCACTTCGCTTCCACACTATATCACGATAATAGGATTGTGGCTTTTTACCGCCGGTAAGATCAATATCACCGCACCATGAATTGAACCAGGGCCATGTTTTTGCAAATGCTGTATCCCTGTCAAGTGCAGTATGACCAATTCCGGTTTCACCCAAATAATCCATAGCTGTCCATACAAAGTCACCAATAACATAAGGATGTTTCTCCACCTGCTGCCAGTTGCCATAAGCTTCAAGTGCAACAGACTCGGTGCCCATCATAATGCGTTGCGGATATTTTTCATGATCGCTTTCATAACGGCGAAATTGATAATTGTATCCTCCCACATCAAGCAATGCAAAGGCACGGGCAGTAGAATCCCATGACCTGCCGGGATGATCCCAGAATTCGCAAATCGCTTCGGTAACAGGGCGTGTAGGATCTATTAGATGAACTTCGTCAGCTAAATCTTTACCAATAACCAAACCGGGAGAATCGCCGCGTTCTTTTATTTCGTTGCCAATGCTCCAGAAAATTATCGATGGATGATTACGGTCGCGAAGAAGCATCGCATCCAGGTCTCGCTGCCACCAGTTATGAAACCAGAGATGATAATCATCGGGATTTTTTCCTACTTCCCAAACATCAGTGAATTCATCCAGCACAAGTATCCCGAGACGATCACAGGCATCAAGAAATTGTTGAGACGGGGGATTGTGGCTGGTACGCACTGCATTAAAGCCAAATGATTTCAACAGTTCCACTCTCCTTTCTTCTGCACGGTCAATGGTGGCGGAACCCAAAGGACCATTGTCATGATGCATACAACCGCCTCGCAGTTCAATGCTCTTACCATTCAATAAAAATCCTTTTTCT
Source organism: Chitinophagales bacterium (assembly GCA_044448365.1). Lineage (GTDB taxonomy): Bacteria > Bacteroidota > Bacteroidia > Chitinophagales > Chitinophagaceae > VBAU01. The sequence goes on along the minus strand of JBIOGV010000333.1, from coordinate 939 downwards.
GAACTTACTTCAATAGAACGAATACCAAATGTCGTTGTCACCCGATCAAGTATTTTATCTCCCTGCATTACATCGGTTACGGCATGATAGAGATAAGGTGATTCGGGAGACCATAGCGAAGGATGTGACAGTTGCAAATTTTGTGTGACCACACCCCATCCCCTCTTCAAAGGAGAGGGGTTTGTACACCGAGATTCAATTATTGCAACCATTTTATTCCCGGCATCAAGGATTTTTGTACGAAGCTTTAGCGGTGAAATATCCTGTTCATAAACAACTGTTGTCTTTATCCTAATTGTTGCTGCATCATTTGAAACTTTTGGAGTTGTAATGGCTACACCCCATTGATCCGCATGAACAGGATTGGTGATCGTTAACCATACATGCCTGTAAATACCGGAGCCGCTGTACCAACGTGTATTTTTCCCTTCATTGCGTACACGAACTGCAATAATATTTTCTTCGCCATTTTTTTTGAGCCATTTCGTAAGATCATAATAAAATGGAGTATACCCATAGGGATGATCGCCAAGATGATGTTCATTGATCCATACATCAGCATTCATATAAACGCCATCAAAACAAATGGAAATTATCTTGCCCGCAATATTATTCAGTTTAAAATGTTTGCGATACCATCCAGTGCCGCCAACAGTGTAGCCCGTTGCGATAGTGCCAATGCTCTTTACAGTGAAAGGTCCGATCACTGAATCCGATTGATTGGGGAGATCTTCAATGCTCCAGTCGTGCGGCAGTTCAACCGTGCGCCAATTCTTATCATTGATGTTTTGTTTTTCGCCGTTTATAACATCGCCTCTGAAAAACTTCCAGGATGAATCGAATAAGTTTTGAATTCGTTGTGCATGTATGAGTGATGGCAATAAAATTAAGAAGAAAAGTGAAGACAGTAGTTTTTTCATAGAGCGAAAATAAAGTTTA
>JBIOGV010000332.1:0-3944 GCA_044448365.1 Chitinophagales bacterium | reverse complement strand
GGCGCTTACCAGAACACCCGGATTTACATTACGTTCTGTTATTACTCCTGCAAATGGTGCAGTAACTTTTAAATAACCGAGCATGGTTTCCTGTATTTGCCAGTTGGCTTTTTCCGCATTACACAATGCACTGTCTGCATCCATTTTTGCTCTTATGGCTGACAGATCCAATGGCGATATGGCGCCTGCAGTTTTCGATGCTTCCAATAAACGCTGATAATGCTCTTTGTCAATAGAAAAATCTGCTTTTGCTCTTTCATATTTTTCCCTGGCTTGTGAAGAAGCCTGTTCCAATTCCGGTGCTTCAAGCACCATTAGCAATTCGCCCTGCGAAACTTTGGAGCCGATATCAACCAATACATTATTCACATATCCGTTTACTTTTGGAAAGATGCTCACTTCTTCATAAGCTGCCAACTGTGCAGGTAATTTTATTGTTGTTGCCACACCTGCTTTTTCAACTGTTGCCAATTGATAGTGAACGGGCGGATCTTTTGTTACGTCCTGTTTATTTGATTCCGCTTTATTTTCAGAACAGGAAGCAAATACCGCAAATGATAAAATAAAAATGATAGAATATTTCATTGCGAAAAATTTAGTCGTTTGAATTTTCGGGTAATAATGAAACGGATTTAAAAGATGCTTTTTGCTGCACCCAACTGTATACTAATGGTACAATGAAAAGAGCGGCAAACGGCGAGGCAAACAATCCGCCGATAACGGCACGCCCGAGGGGTGCTGTTTGGTCACCCGCTTCGCCCAGGCCACTTGCCATGGGTGTCATGCCGGCGATCATAGCAAGGCTGGTCATTAATATTGGCCGCAAACGTATCGAAGCACTTACTTTAGCCGCTTCAGTGGCGCTTTTGAATTTTGGACGCAACACCTCAGCATTCGTTACGATCAATATTGAATTTGCAACTGAAACGCCAATTGCCATAATAATTCCCATATACGATTGAAGATTCAATGTGGAACCGGTAATAAAAAGCATTAGCAAAGCTCCGAGCAACACGGCGGGCGTGGTTGATAAAACAACCAGTGAAAGTTTAAACGATTGAAAATTGGCTGCCAGTAGTAATAAAATAACAATAAGTGCTGTTAACAATCCGGATTGTAAGCTTGAAAACGTATCTACCAGCAAACTTGACATTCCTCTCACTTCCATGATTAACCCGGTAGGTAATTTGCCTATCTGTTTAATTGCCTTTTGAACTTCAGTGGTGGCAGATGCCAGGTCTTTTTTATCAATGTTCGCACTTACAGTCAGGAAACGTCTTGGACCTGAGCGGTCATATTCCCCCGGTATTGTATCGATTGAAAACGAAGCAATATCTGACAACACAGGACGATTCATTCCTTTCACAAGCGGAAGGGATGCTAATTGGCTTTCCCCATTCATAATATATTGTGGAACTTCTGCCTGCACCTGGTACGTATATGCTACCTTTTCATCTAACCACTGGTTCTTTTCTGTAAAACGACTCGAAGCAATAGCATCGGTAACCGAACGGGTGACTTCGGCAAAATTTAATCCCATCTGTGCCACTTTCAACCGATCATAGTTAATTCTGATAGACGGAAATTTTAATGATTGCTGAATTTGCACATCACGTAAAAAGGAGACTGTCTTAAGTTTTTGGACAAGTAGCTCAGCATATTCCTCTATATCCTTCATATTTTTCCCGGCCACCCGCACTTCAATCGGGTTCGATGAACCCTGACTCATAATTTTTTCTGTAAGTTCAATGGGTTCAAAGCTCAGGCGAACTTCCGGATATACCTTATGAATATTTTCGCGCAATTTATCTTTCAGTTTATCCATATTCGGCTTATAATTTTCATCGAGCCCAACCTGGATAACAGCTTCGTGAGTACCACTATTGGCCACGTACAGGTTATTCGTCGCGTAGTTACTCGGCACAAGACCCACATAAGCAGAACTGATCGAGACACGATTATTAACCGTAGAATCAATAATAGATAAAATATGGTGCGTTGCGTCTTCCGTGCGTTCTAACCGGGTGCCATCGGGCTCCCGAATGCGAAGTTGAAACTGTCCTGAATTAATCCTGGGCAGCATATCCTTACCAATAAAATAAAAACATAAACCCGTTGCAACTATCGTGACAAGAAAATATACACTTATCCATGTTTTCTTTTTTGGATGAAGCTTTTCCGATCGTTTCAGAAAAGCCATTTTTACTTTTTGAAAAAAATTATTTCTTTCCGGGTGTTTCTTTTCTTCATCCAAATGAGAATTTATTTCCTTTACTTCTTCGCTGTCAAGAGCAAGCCCGGCATGTGCATGTTCCTTTCCGGGAACATATTTATAGCGCCCTGTTTTTAAAATCCAGTTCGTTAAAACGGGAACCAGTGTCTGTGCAGCGAAGAAAGAAATGATCATGGCGAACCCAATAGATAATGAGAGTGGCAGGAACATCGCTTTGGGAACACCATTCATTACAAATGAAGGTGCAAATACCGCAAGTATACACAATAAGATAAGCAGCAATGGGAATGATATTTCTTTACATGCATCAAAGATTGCCTGTTGTTTGGTTTTTTTCATTTCGAGATGCTGATGAATGTTTTCAATCGTCACGGTCGCCATATCCACCAAAATCCCGATGGCAAGTGAAAGTCCGCTCAGGCTCATGATATTGATCGTTTGCCCGGCTAATTTTAAAAATAATACCGCACTGATAACTGAAATAGGAATGGTAATGATTACAATGAGTGAACTGCGCCAATCGCGTAAAAATAACAACACCATCAAACCTGTAAGAACAGCGCCCAAAGCGCCTTCCGTAACCAGGCTTTTTACTGCGTTAATAACAAAAACAGATTGATCAAATTCATAAGAAACCTTCACATCATCAGGTAAAAGACTTCTTATTTCGGGTAATTTTTTTTTCAATGCACTTACTACGGCCCAGGTAGAAGCATCAGCCGTCTTTACTACCGGCAGGTAAACAGACCGTTTGCCATTGATAAGAGCATAGTCTACTGTAATGTCGGCAGCATCCTCTACCCTAGCGATATCATGAACAAAAACAGTGGATAGTCCATTTGTCGTAACCGGTATATCGCCAAAGTCTTCTATGGATCTCTCCAGTGAATTATTGGTAGTGATGAATGTTGTATTCCCGATGGCAACGTTTCCTGACGGCGTCATTACATTATTTTTTGCAAGCGCCTCTACAACTTCATCCGGTGAAATATTATAACTGCGAAGTTTTTGCGGGTCAATATTAATGACGATCGACCGGGCATTGGCGCCCAACGGATGCGGAGCTTCCAGGCCAGGTACTGTTGAAAACATCGGCCGGGTACGGGTTGCTACCAGCTCATATATATCCTGCAGGGAGCGTGACTTGCTGCTAAAAACCAATTCTCCTACTGGTAATGATGATGCATCAAAACGCATTACTTCGGGTGGTAATGCTCCGGGAGGAAAGAATTTCAAGGCTCTGTTCACCTGCGTTGCCACCTGGGCCGAAGCTTCAGCCATATCAACATTCTCATGAAAAGTTAGTTTCAGGATCGTAAGCCCCTGGATATTTTTACTCTGAATTGATTTTATCCCGGTTACATATAAAAAACGATCCTGGAACCGTGTAGCAAAATAACCTTCCATTTGCTGGGGAGACATGCCGCCATAAGGTTCTATAACATATATGGTAGGTAGATTTAATTTCGGGAAAATGTCAATTGGAATGGAAAAAATAGAAATGCCTGCAAATAATAATATTCCAAGAAACAATACAATTGTCGAAATAGGTCTTCTAAGTGCAAAATCAACCATAAACTATTTTATTGATTGAATGAATGAATCAAGATTCCCTGTAGCCGCAGCTTTATCAAGCTTCGCGAGATACCAATCGCCCAGTGTTTCGATATAATCCGTTTGCGAACGATATAAAACGAAACTTGCATTGGTC
>JBIOGV010000331.1:0-3983 GCA_044448365.1 Chitinophagales bacterium | reverse complement strand
CTGCGTCCCTCAACTTCAGTTCCATTGAGTTGTGCAATAGCAGCCTGTGCTTCTTCATCATTGGCCATTTCAACGAATCCAAATCCTTTGCTGCGTTGAGTGAATTTGTCGGTAACAATTTTGGCTGAAGTTACTTCGCCAAATGGTGCAAATAAGTTGGCCAGGTCCTGATCTTTAAGACCCCAACTGAGGTTTCCTACGTAAATGTTCATTTTGTGAGATAATTTAAAAAATACTAATAAGTGCTAACAGTGAAACAATGAGCCAATGAACATTTACTGAAACGTTCAAGGAATTGTACAACTGAAAAGGACACCAAATCACTACGAAAATAAGGATAATTAAGTTACATTATGAAAAAAGCATTTTTTTTTAAGAACTGCTTTGTAAATACCTATTTCTCAATGTATTCTGCTCTATAAAATTTGGTAGATAGATCCACAGGTCTTTTGATAGTCTTGGGCTGCTTCAAATAAAAAACCCGTCTTGAAATTGACGGGGTATAAAAAAAATTATAACCGTTACTCCGGTACCACTTCAAATTCAACATCAGTTGATTTTCCGTTTCCAAAATCAATATGAGCCTTATAAGTTCCCAATTCTTTTACTTCATCGGGTAAAGTAATTTTTTTCCGATCAATTTCATAACCTTTCTGATCACGGATAGCTCTGCTTAATTGCAGGCTGGTAACACTGCCAAAAATTTTACCACTGGTACCGGTCTTTGCGCCAATTTTTAACGGGCTTTCGCTTAATTTTTCAATAACATGGTTTACTTCGGCCAGCATTGAGTCCTCTTTTTTCTTTGCAACTTTCATTTTTTCTTCAAGTTGCTTCCTATTTCCGGAATTGGCCTCTATAGCTAATTTGCGGGGAAGAAGATAATTCCGGGCATAACCGTTGCGAACTTTCACAACTTCATTTACACCACCCAGATTATCTATATCCTGAATTAATATTACTTCCATGACAATATTTTTTACTTGGCGCTTTGCTTATTTTAGAAGATCGGTTACATATGGTAACAATGCCATTTGACGGGCCTTCTTTACTGCATCAGAAACTTTGCGCTGATATTTCAGGCTATTACCGCTAAGCCGGCGTGGCAATAATTTACCCTGTTCATTCAAAAATTTTTTAAGAAATTCTACATCTTTATAATCAATATAACGAATGTGATATTTCTTAAAACGACAGTACTTTTTAATACGCTTATCGCTCTTAATCGCGGTCAGGTATTTTATTTCGTTTGCTTTTGCCATCGGTTACGCCTCCACTACTTTTTCAGTTCCGGTTGGTACACCACTTCTCTTTTTATCATTATACTCGACGGCGTAGTTATCGAGTTTGGTAGCAAGATGACGTAGAACATTCTCATCACGCAAAAGTTGTGTCTTCAACTTTTCATTAAAGTCAGGTGACGCTGTGTATTCCAGAACCCAGTATAACCCTGTGGTTTTTTTCCGGATCGGATAGGCAAGTGATTTTAACCCCCATGCATTTTCTGCTACTAAAGAACCGCCACTGTCCTTAACAAGAGTAGCATATTTTTTTTGTTCAGCCCTGAATTCGTCATCGCTGAGAACAGGGGTAAAAATCACCATCAACTCATAATTGTTCATTAACTGATTTTTTATTTAACAATCGGGTTTACCCAATGGACAATCCCGCCACAGGCGGAAAAGAATCTGCCGAAAACAGATTTGGGGTCGCAAAGATAGGGGATTAGGACCAGATGTCAGAGTCCTTTTAATAGTTTTTTGGGACAGGTTTTCTCAGTAATCAAAAATCACCTTCATGTTTAATCCTTGCTTTTCCTGGTTTTGTTTTGTCATATAATAAAAAGGTTTTTGCACCTTTAAAGCCGGTATAAAGAATTAATCTCTTACAGCAATAATACTTTCCAGGTACATTTTCTTTTTTTGATAAACGACCGCGTAGCCATTATCCAATAGTAATTTTTTATGCTGGGGACTTGCGTAAAGGAAATAGATAGTCCGGGGAAATTGATCGCAGGAATCGTTCAGTTTTTTTAAAAAATTTTCTAAAACTGTTTCATTAAACGGGTTGAACATGAAGAAAACAGAATCACCAGGGCTAATATCATAGTCTTCTACATTTTCATTCAGAATATTCCATTTTAATCTGGCAAATTGTTTTTCTTTTTTCTTCATATTTTCCCTTGCCTGTTCGCAAACCTCTTCTGCAAAATCAATTCCCGCTACATGAGTGAACCCGAAATGTGGGGCTACCATCATCATTCTTCCTTTGCCACAACCTAAATCAATTATATAAGTTTGATCGGAAATTTTTCTGAAAGCATTAAATAATTTCTCCAGCATATAAAAACTTACGGCCTCATACCTTGATCCTTTTTTGATATCGCCGCTGGTGATTGTAAGATTTTTTAATTCTATCGGAATAAAAGTGCCCGGGCCATATTTTATTGCGCCACGGATATTATCATAAACCATAAAAAAGGCCATCCTTATATCCCAGTTGATGGCTACGTACCAGAAATGTGATATGTATTTAAAGAATTTTTTCATGCTGATTTCAGGGAGGGATCACTCAGGCGGAGATCAATTATTCTTAACTGCAGGCTCTTCTGGCCATTCCATTCATTTTCATCGATCTTAAAAACAATATCAACCGGTTTTTTTATTTGGAGCAAAGGAAGTCTGTCAGCCATTCCAAAACCGATTCCACTCAAGGTTACATTATCCTGTTGCAAAACAAAACGAAGATGCTGTTCTTTCAAGATTTTAGAATAACCGGTATCAAAAACATTTTTCACCAGGAAATGAGGCCGGAGATTTTCAGGCCCAAACGGTTCCATCTGCGAAATAATATTGTAAAGGGGCCAGGTAATGTCTTTAAAATTAATTTCACTATCAATAACAATTTCAGGTATCAATAATTCCGGTGAGATTGTAGTAGAAACCACTTCTTCAAATTTGTTACGAAAAGCTTCGATCTTGTCTAACTCGATAGTCATACCGGCGGCGGCAAAATGTCCTCCATAGCCAATTAAATGTTCCTTGCAGGCATGGACAGCTTCATACAAATTAAATCCCGGCACGCTACGCGCACTCCCGGCAGCGTACTCACCGGATTGTGTCAATACCACCGTTGGCCTATAATAATGTTCAATCAGTCTTGATGCAACAATACCAACCACTCCTTTGTGCCAGTGAGGTTGAAACACTACGGTTGATTTTTTATTAATCAGAAGCTCGTCACCCTTTATAAGAACCAGTGCTTCGTCGGTAATACTGCTGTCAGCCTCTTTCCTGTCAGTGTTATCGCTGTGCAACATTTCAGCATATTGTAAGGCCTGCTCAAATGTTTCTGATACAAACATTAAAACTGCTTTTCTTGCATCATCCATTCTGCCGGCAGCATTGACCCGCGGAGCTATCATGAATACAAGATTGTTGATATGAAGTTTTTTTGTTAAACCACTCAATTGGGCAAGTGCTTTGATTCCATTATTCGGATTTTCATTTGCCTTCTTCAGTCCAAAATAAGCCAGTACCCGGTTTTCACCAGTCATTGGGACAATATCCGCTGCAATGGCTGTAGCAACAAGATCTAAATATTCAAAAACTATTTCATCAGGTAAATTTAATTTATGGGCAAGGGCAGTAATCAATTTGAAACCCACACCACATCCACACAATTCTTTATAAGGATAATTACAATCTTTTTGTTTGACATTTAGAATAGCGATTGCCGGTGGAAGTTCCGTGTCAGGCAAATGATGATCGCAAATGATAAAATCAATTCCAAGTTTTTTTGCATAAGCAACCAATTCAACAGATTTAATGCCACAATCCAGAGAAATGATGAGAGTAAAATTATTTTCTTTTGCAAAATCAACCCCGGCCTTGCTTACACCATATCCTTCCCGGTACCGATGTGGTATATAAAAGTCCAGATTTGAATGAACCTTGCAAAGAAATTGATACATGCAGGCAACT
>JBIOGV010000330.1:0-4001 GCA_044448365.1 Chitinophagales bacterium | reverse complement strand
CTTTTGGGGATTTATTGCTTCGGGCAACAGTGTCTTCATTCCATTCTGTAAACATTTTTTTCATCTTGATCAATTTCAAAGCCAGTTAGTTGACTTTGCCTTTTATACCGCTTATTATATCGGTGCATTATTATTATTTATTTACGGAGCCTTTGGCGGGAAAGACCTCGTTGCCAAATGGGGTTATAAACGAAGCATTGTTTATGGTTTATTATTTTCTGCATTGGGTGCGGCAGCCATGATCATTGCTGTAAATGCAAACACTTTTGCAGGAATGCTGGCAGGTCTTTTTATAGTTGCTCTTGGTTTTTCATTGCAGCAAACTGCGGCACAACCTTTCGCAATTTCGCTTGGAGATCCTTCAACGGGTATGAGCCGTGTTAATCTTGGTGGAGGGGTAAATTCGTTTGGCACTGCCATTGGCCCTATTGTGGTTGCTTTCGCATTATTTGGTACAACGGCTGCTATAACAGATGAAAAAATAGCTTCGTTAAGTTTGAGCAAAGTTATCATTCTTTATACGGGTGTAGGAGCCTTGTTTATTGCAGCAGCGGCCTTGTTTTTCTTTTCAAAAAAAGTTCCTGCTGGTGTCTCAACTGAAAAAACTGAAAATGCTAATAAAGCGTTGTACTCCTTATTAGTGATGACAGGTTTGCTCATTATTATGTTTGTTCCGGTTTTTAATAGTTATAAAACTGATCCTACTACTCTGACGGACATTCAAAAACATGATCTCGAAACTTATAGAATGAAATGGTTACTCGGTGCGTTGGCAATTGTTGTGGTTAGTTTACTTTTTTCAAATTTCAGAGCCAGAAGAAATCCCGATGGATGGGGAGCTATGAAATATCCGCAACTGGTTCTTGGTATGCTGGGAATCTTTGTTTATGTAGGTGTTGAGGTGACAATTGTAAGCAATTTCAGTGAGCTTTTGAAACAGCCGTCATTTGGAGGATATCAATCGTCACAAGTCGCTCCATTCATTTCAATGTATTGGGGAAGCTTAATGATTGGCAGGTGGACGGGTGCAATCCCTGTGTTCAATCTTAAAGCATCTACTAAACAAATATTAATGTTTATAGTTCCGCTGGTTGCTTTTGGAATTGTTATTGGAATCAGCGCCATTTCGCAGTATGATGTACGGCCTTTGTACTATTATATTCTTTGTGTGTTTGTTCAAATGATTGCATTTTATCTCAGCAAAAACAGGCCGGCAAGAACGCTTATGATCTTTGCCCTCCTGGGAATAACTGCTATGCTCATCGGGTTATTCACTACCGGGAAAATTGCGATCTACTCTGTTTTAAGCGGCGGATTATTTTGTTCGATCATGTGGCCTGCTATTTTTAATCTTTCCATCCTGGGTCTTGGAAAATATACAACGCAAGGCTCAGCATTTTTAATTATGATGATCCTGGGCGGAGGCATCATACCACCTCTCCAGGGTAAGATGGCAGATTATATTCAATCAAAATCTTCGATTGTGGGTTATGGCATTCATCAATCTTACTGGGTTCCCGTTTTTTGTTTTGCCTATCTAGCTTTTCTTGGATTTATCGTAAAAGGAATTCTGAAAAAGCAAGGCATCGATGAGAGCAAGGTTGATGAAACGCCTGAAATCCTGGAAACCGTTCCGGAAGGGGCATAGCAGTGCCCGGGAAACATCTTTCATGAAAATAAAGGAACTCTTTTCTGCATAGTTTTTATAATTCGAATATCACCGCTTCGTAAGGTTGCAATGAACCGTTTGAAGAGGTTTTTCCGTAATTATCAATTACAATTTTTGCTTTCGTTACATCAATTCCTGTATTTGCGGATGCTGGTTTGTTTGTAAAATTTAATAAGACAAGCAATTTTTTACCATTCAATTCCCGTGTATAGGCATATACATTTGGATTGTCCTTATCAAGGAGGGTGTATTTACCGTAAACAAGCACCAAATTGTCTTTCCTTAGTTTCACTAACGTCCTGAAATAATTAAGACAACTGCCGCTGTCCTTTTCTTCGGCAGCCACATTCACCGTTGTATAATTTGGATTCACTTTAATCCATGGTATGCCTGTCGTAAAGCCTGCGTTTATACCGTTGTCCCATTGAAAAGGTGTTCGCCCGTTATCTCTCGCAGAAATCTTTTGATCATTTAAAAACTCCTGCAGATTGCCACCTTTATTCTTGATCTGAGCGTACATACCGATTGATTCAATGTCTTTGTAATCTTCTATCTTATCGAATTTAATGTTGCTCATTCCCAGTTCATCGCCGGCAAAATAATAAGGAGTTGCACGCATGGTCAGAATAAATGTAGAAAGCATTTTAGATGAAAGAACTCTCCATTCAGGACTATCATTTCCCCAACGCGTCACCATTCTTGGCTGATCATGATTGCCCAAATAAATAGTGCCCCAACCTTTATTGGCAAACACACTATCCCATTTGGAATAAATTTTCTTGAAGTCCGCAAGTTTATAACCGTTAGGATCCATTTCTTTAAACTTACCCGGAACATAACCGAGACTCACTCCTTCAAAATGATAAAGCATATTTAATTCATGCCTGTCTTCATCCACAAAATTGTGCGCCGTGGATGCAGTAACCCCGGCACCTTCCGCTACGGACATGCAATCATATTTGCTCAGGACTTCACTGTTCATTTCTTTTAAATAATCATGAAGACGCGGGCCGCCTGCCTGGTATTGACTCCAGTCTCCATTATAGTTTTCACTAAGCTCTTTTTGTGTGATCACGGGAAAAGCAGTATCCTTTGCAACAAATGGAATCACATCCATTCTAAAACCATCAATGCCTTTATCAAACCAGAATTTCATCATATTAAAAACTTCCTGGCGAACTTTTGGATTTTCCCAATTCAGGTCAGGTTGTTTGAATGAAAAGTAATGAAGATAGTAAGCGTTGGTCGTTGTGTCATAACGCCAGCCACTGCCATCTGCTTCAAATGCCCCGGGACGAAAAGCAGGCTTGCCTCTTTCCGCATTCCACCAATGATAATAATCACGATAAGGATTTGTTCTGCTGCTGCGCGACTGTTTGAACCATTCATTTTCATCGCTCGAATGATTTACAACTAAATCCATCACCAGCTTTAATCCTCTCTGATGCATTCCTGCAAGAAGAGAATCGAAATCCTGCATGGTCCCAAAATCTTTCATGATCGCTTTATAATCGCTGATATCATACCCATTGTCAGCATTGGGTGAGGCATAGATTGGATTTAACCAGATGACATCGACACCGAGACTTTTTATATAGTCAAGTTTTGAAATGACCCCTTTCAGATCGCCAATACCATCACCGTCGGCGTCTTTAAAGCTTCTCGGGTAAACCTGGTAAACAACAGCTTCTTTCCACCATTTTCTGCCAGATGTATCTGAACTATTATTAGCAACACCCTGTTGTGTATTTGAGTTACATGATAGCATGATCAATGCAATGAATGGTAAGAAAAAAACGATCCTGTATTTAAGAATAAGCATGGCAGGTAATTAAAATTAAAACGAGTTATGCGCAAATGTATAGGTTTGTTATTATCTATTTTATGATTATTGATTGGCACCTGCAAATAACCCAGGAAATAGTTTAGTCTTGTTCTTTATATAACTGTTTAAGATGAGTTGTTACATTTTTTTCTTCTTCTGAGTTATACTGAAAATTCAGCGCATTTGCGACAGCCGGTGCTAACTGTCCGAATATTTCCGTCATGGCAATCAGGGCGTGCCAATTATTTTCTAACAGGTGGTCCGAATAAGTTTTCAATATTTCATTATGAATCGTTCCAGGCAAATAGTTGTTCATAAACTTCCCACTCTTCCCGAATGATACCGAGAATCCTGTTTTTGTTCCCGCATACCATTCAATGATTTTCATAAACATGGGTCTTACAAATCTTTCAAGCATTTCCTTTGAATAGATAATTTCTTTTCTTAAAAGTCCTTTAGCCACGCAGGTGCTTACCCACCAAAACTCATTGCATGTATCTAAAAATT
>JBIOGV010000329.1:0-4010 GCA_044448365.1 Chitinophagales bacterium | reverse complement strand
GTGAATAGCATTTATGACTCACAACTGACAACTCACTATTCACAACTGTGCGCTATTCTACCCAATCTGCAATGAATATATTGATATCATGAGTGCCTCCATTGTTGCGACTGCTGCAGAAAACAAGTTTTTTACCATCTGGTGAGAACATGGGAAACGCATCAAAGGTATTGCTGTGAGTGATCTGTGAAAGATGGGTGCCATCTTCATTGATCATATAAAGATCAAAAGGAAAACCTCTTTTGTATTTATAATCCGAAGCAAAAATGATTCGCTTGCTATCATGGAAAAATGCCGGAGCCCAATTAGCTTCTCCGAAATTGGTAACCTGGTGCGCGTGGCTGCCATCAGCATTTGCTACAAACACTTCCATATTTATCGGAGCCACCAGGTTTTCCGCCAGCAGATCCTTGTACTCTTTAATTTCCTCATTGGTTTTTGGCCGGCTTGCACGCCAGATGATTTTTTTCCCATCAGGACTAAACCAGGCGCCGCCATCATAACCAAGAGTGTTGGTAACCTTTTTTTCTTTGCCGCTTGCCAGGTCCATGATATAAAGATCAATGTCTCCATCCTTATCGCTGGTGTAGATCATTTTTTTTCCGTCAGGCGAAAGTGTTCCCTCTGCATCATATCCTTTTGAATGAGTAAGCTGTTTTATGATTTTTCCATTCAGATCGGCCATGAAAATATCATAACTATCATACAAAGGCCAGATATATTTATTGCCGTACTTGCTTCTGTCAGGAACCGGCGGACATGTATCTGCGCTTTGAAACGTGGAGGCATAGATAATGTGTTTCCCATCTTTTGTGAAAAAAGAACAGGTACACCTGCCCTTGCCATTGCTGATCATTTTATATTCGAATTTATCACCAAACTTTTGGGGAACTTTGCCGATAAATACCTGGTCACACTTCAAACCCTCTTTGGGATTGTTACGCTGAAAAATAATATACTTGCCGTCATAGCTCCAGTAAGCTTCTGCATTATCGCCGCCAAAGGTTAATTGCTGAACGTTTTTCAAATGTTTTTCTTCGGGAAAATGAATGGTATCAGAGGTCAATGGTGAATGGTGAATTGTGAGTATTGAAGGAGAAAGCCAAGCTCGGTTGTTAAATGAAAGAAATACGACAGCAATGACAATTAAAATGATTACGGTAATGAGTTTTTTCATAATTAGTCCAATTATCTGTGGAATCAAATTAATCTGTGTAACCAGTGGTCAAAAATAGTTTCGTTAAAAATAAGGTTTGTCAGCAATTTGTAAGACCTGTAATTTCTGAAACAATTAGTTTTGACTATGCCAAATTTCATAAAAACATTTATTCCCCTCCTTTTTTTAGTTGTATTGAACCCTGGATGTAATAATCAGGATGACTCATCTCCTTATGAAGAGCTGCTTTCACGACCACCTTATTCCAAACTGACCGACAGCATTCATCAAAATTCTTCCGATCCTGATCTATACTACCGGCGCGGGATGTTGTTATTTAAAAATAATAATAACCCGCCGGCCCTGGCTGATTTTAGAAAGGCCTGGTCATTGAATAAAAAAGAAACCTATGCCATTAATATCAGCAATATTTTATCAGAAGAAAAACCGGACTCAGCTATTTCATTTTTACAGGAAGCATTGAATACTTTACCCGCAAGTATTCCCTTGCGCATAAATCTTATCCAGGCCTATGCTGATAAACAAAAAACCGATGAAGCATTGACTATTTGCGATTCCGTTCTTCAGCAGCATCCCGGCCAGGTAGGAATATTAATGATGAAATCTGATTTATTGGATCAAAAAAATGACTCGATCGGCTCATTGAAAACTTTAGAACAGGCCTATCTTTTTGCACCCGGAAATGAGGATCTTTGTTATAACCTTGCCTTTAAATATGCTCAAAGTAAAAATTCGAAGGCATTAACTCTTTGTGATTCGTTATTGCACAATGATACGATTCTTAAAAAAGGTGAGCCCTATTATTTTAAAGGAGTTTATTACAGCAATGTAAACGAGAAAATAAAGGCGCTTGATTATTTCAATAAAGCCATTCAAAACGATTATAATTTTCTTGACGCATATATGGACAAGGGAAGGATATTATTCGAACAGAAAAAATATAATGATGCCTCCGGGGTATTTCAATTGACCCTGAAGATTTCTTCTACGTACGCTGATGCTTATTTTTGGCTTGGTAAATGCCAGGAAGCATTAGGACAAAAAGAAGATGCCAGATTAAATTACCAACGAGCCTATGGATTTGATAAATCTTTAACTGAAGCAAAGGATGCAGCTGAACGATTATGATAAATTCCTATATTCAGAAATTCGAATTTCGATTTTCCTATCAGGAATTCACCAGCAATCTCAGTTTATCACACAACTCCCTGGCTTTTTATTCTGTTCCCTTATTTTGTTTTAGCCAATTTTGAAGAATAAAACAAATATCCCGGCCCTAACGAAAAAAATGCCATTAAAATAGTATTCTCTACGACCATTCTACAAACTAATTTGTATTCGATATTTAAGTACAGGTTCATCTTGAATCATACTCCTCTGGGTGGTTCTCTTACGTGTCAACGACCAATTACAGGTCGTAGCAGGGTTTTTAATTATCTTGCACAGCAAAATATTTTAAATGGCTATCGTTGCTCCTTCGCTTTTGGCATCTGATTTTTTAAGACTGGAAGAAGAATGTAAAATGTTAGACGAATCTGATGCTGACTGGTTTCATCTCGATGTGATGGATGGAAGATTTGTTCCAAATATCAGTTATGGGCCGATGATTATTGAGTTCATGAGAAAAACAACAAAAAAGCCTTTCGATGTTCACCTGATGATTGTTGAGCCGGAAAAATATGCTGAGGAATTTAAAAGAGCCGGAGCCGATCACCTGATCGTTCATTTTGAAGTTTGTCCCAACCTGCACAGAAATATTCAGCAAATCAAATCACTCGGGATGAAAGCAGGCGTGGCGGTAAATCCACATACTCCTGTTTCTCTGTTAACGGATGTACTGCAGGAAATTGATACGGTTTGCATGATGAGTGTAAATCCCGGTTACGGAGGACAGAAATTTATTCCACATACGTTGTCAAAGATCCGTGAATTAAGAAAGTTAATTGATAATCGGAACTTACCCGTATTGATAGAAATAGATGGAGGAGTTACACTGGATAATGCAAAAGATATTATTGCTGCCGGTGCTGATGTACTTGTGGCAGGCAATACTGTTTTTAAATCAAAGGATCCAAAAGAAATGATTTCTCAATTGAGAGCAATTGAAGCGGCAAAAACCTTATAAGATTTTGATAGTATCTTATTAATTTCACGCAAGGGCGCAAGGTTTGGCAAAGACGCTAAGTTCTCTTGTCTTTCGTTGCGTTTCTTTGCGTCTTAGCGTGAAAACCATCATTTCCCAATTCTTTTTTCTATCTTGTTTCCCAATTCTCTTATGAAAATCTGCCGCCAAATTATCCTGATCTTTTCTTGCTTATTGCTGGTAGGTATTTCTTTCTCTCAAAAAAAATCCGCTTATGTTTCCGGTAAAGTGCTGGACGAAAATGAAAACCCATTGTCAAGGGTCAGTGTCGTGATCCTGGGTAAGCAATCCGGTATTATAACAAATGATTCAGGAGCTTTTCGTTTGAAAGTCCCGGCTGACAGAGCTTTTGCCATACAGTTTACCTTTAGCGGGTATAAAATTGAGCAAAGGAATTTTTTAATGAATCAGAATGAGGAAGAAAAAATTACTGTAAAAATGGTGCGGGGTGCAACGGTTTTACCGGGAGTAACTGTAAGTAATCAACGCGACAGAGAGATCGCAGGACAAATTCAGATCAATCCAAAATACACGCTCAATCTTCCAACCCCGATAACAGGTGTGGAAAGCCTTATAAAAATTTTTGTGGGAAGCAATAATGAACTTACCTCTCAATATAATGTTCGTGGTGGCAGCTATGATGAAAACCTTGTGTATGTAAACGATTTTGAGATCTTCCGGCCTTATTTG
>JBIOGV010000328.1:0-4050 GCA_044448365.1 Chitinophagales bacterium | reverse complement strand
TCTGTAAAGCTCTATCAAATAGTTTGACCAGTAGATTAAAGAACCCTTTACGCAGGTCAATGTGATCGTTCAATTTGTGAATAACTGAAGGGGCAAATTCCAACCACTGAACTGGCACATCGTCCCAGATCCTTCCATCATAGACCTTATATTGAAAGCTATTTTCAAACGTTAATTGATCGGTTCGATTATTTTCACCAAAAGCTCTTTCAGATTTTTCTTTTAGCGCTTTAACGCCTTCAGTAATTGAATCATAATTCTCATCACTATGCACATACTTCGTTAATTCGCGAGATAGCAATTCATAAATTTCAATAAGAATATCCTTGATATAATTTGTGTCTCCACCTGGAACGATAATTTCAGATACGTGCAATTTCCCAGCGGGTGCAATGATAAACCTTAAATCTTGCTTGTTACTTACTTCGCAGAAAACCGCGTTGATCTGCAAATAGTCAACAACCGAAGTGAATTTTTCTTCAAAACTTGAGAAGTTACCAAGATTGGGGGCATACACGGCGGGTGGAAAAGTTGTAAACATGAGATAGGATTTTGGTTTGATGATAAAGGATGTATATGGAATCTTCCACAAAATTAAACCATGAAAAACTGATAGGTATTCTTTCTGGAAAAGTTGTTTATAAACAGAATTTGTATCAGCAGGGCCGACATTTCCTTGGGTGAAGTGTGAATTTGAAGATGAAATACTTTCCAAAATATTTCAGAATATTTCAGATCGCTTCGGTGAATTACGGTTTAAGCTGGTACCCGCTAGAAAGTGACAATTAGATCCGACCAATTTCAGTATTTTTCGGAACTGTCTTGATAATGTTGTATCCCTAACCCTTTTGAATACTAAAAACTACTCAACTAACTTTGAAAAACTGTCCAGTTTCAGTTTATTGGCGGTCGATACACTAAATACCTCTTGTAATCTTGGAAGCTTCTTCAACAACGGGGTATTCCACAATTGTTAAGTCTTTTAAGAAAGGGATTTTTGCTAATCCGGCAACCATTGGCGAATTCATAAAATGCTCCATAGCCTCCTTTGTTTCCCATAAATAAAAGCTTGCATATTTGTTTTCAAAATCTGCCAGCCAAACTTTAGAAATTAGACCCTTTACCTTTGAAATAGATTCAGCATAAGGATCAACAAAGTTTTTTAAATACTCTTCTTTTGAAGGAAGGTCAATTTGGTAAGTAAAAATTTGCGCGTATTTCATATTTTTTATTTTGGTGATAACGTACACCTTATTGACATATAAAAAAATGATTTTCATCAGGTAAAGAATGTGTGTGCAATAATAAACTTTGATGATTTAAAATTTATTCTTCTCTTGATCAGAATTTGGATAATGATTATGGATGTAATTATCGTAAGTATAAAAAAACCTTTGCCAATTTTGACAAAAGTTTCATTCGATCTGAAAGATATTTTTAGTTCAAGTTTGAAAAAAGAATTTTTCTTCTACCCGCGCTGAAATTTTAATGCCTCCTCCATTCTGCAAACGTGCCACTACTAGAGAGGTTAGAGTGCACAGAACTATCCAGAGTTCGAACTTACTCGCAGAGGATTTAGGCAGAATTTTAGACTATTAACATGCAATTGGTTGGGAAAATGTGTTATTAAGTCAGGTAGAAAACTGACCCTAACAAAAAGTCCAATTTGTTTTGACCACATACATTAACCATTCTGGGTGGCTAGTAAATATTGTTCCAACGTTTAGATCGTGAATATTCTCTTATCTTCTTCTTTACGTCCAGGCTTGTTTTGCTATTCACATGGAAACTTTCTAATCGAACCATCTTACCTTTTCTTAGAAGTCACCTTGCCAGCTAATTGCAATGCCTCATAGGCATTCACAATCCCCCCACTCACACAGAGCATACTGAAATCCGTTCTTTCTTTGGAGCCGGGTTTATTCACCATTTTGCCTTTTAAAGTTGTAACAGATCTCATAATAATGTCTTTTAGCTGTCCGGCAGTTAGATCGGGGTAATATTCAAGGATCAGGGCTGCAATGCCCGCTACGAGGGGGGTAGCCATACTGGTCCCGCTATCATACTTATATGCATCTCCGGGAACAGAAGAATAAATATCTACCCCGGGAGCAAACAGATCTACCTCTTTTTGACCGTAGTTTGAGAAAGGTGCCGTAAGCGCTAACCCGGTGTCGCTGCTCGAAGCGCCAACGGTTATAAAATTCGTTGCTCGTGCAGATGAATCCATAAAATTAGCATTGGGATAATAGGCAACTGTATCAATATTGCAACCGTCATTACCCGCTGCATGAACCAATAAAACGCCTTTTTTTTCCGCATATTTTACGGCATCATCTACCCATTGTTTTTGTGGCGAAAAATTTTTACCAAAGCTCATGCTGATTATTCTAGCGCCATTATCTACGGCATAACGTATCGCCAATGCAATATCCTTGTCCATCTCATCCCCATAACGAGCAGTATTTACAGCTCTGAGAGGCATTATAAATACATTATCTGCAACTCCGTCTATCCCCACCCCATTATTCCGGGCGGCAGCAATAATCCCGGAACAATGTGTTCCATGACCCGCATATTTATCACCAACTAAATTATTGCCATACTTCCGATCGTTAATATCAAACGGGTTATCGCCTACTATTTCTTTTCTTAGTTCAAATGGATCGCTTTTAAGTTGTTGATATAACAATTGTTCCTCTTTTAGGGTAGGTAGGAATGCTTCTAATTCTCTCTGAGCGCTATCTAGGGAAAGTGATTCGAATCCAGGTCTTGAGTCACCATAAAAATTCAATAAAATTTTTTTTGTTGAATCCTCACCATTGTTGTTTGGCTGAAAGGATACAAGGTCTTCATAATATACCAATTTCTTTTGGGTAGCTCTCTTTATGAAGCGATCAGCAGATTTAAGCTGATTCATAGCGCTTGACAACCAGTTGTAAAGATCTGGACTCCTTCCTACAGAATCATCTAGGTGTTTGTCCCGCACTTTCAGAAAGTATTTATATTCTGTCGTATTTACCACCTCAGAAGAATCTTTTATCCCGATGTATCTCGGCAGCAATCGGGCATATTCCCTGTCTGCTTCACTGCTTGCGGCATACATCATTTTGCCATTCTTACCTCCTAAAAAATTCCATCCATTAATATCGTCGATATAACCATTTCTATCGTCATCAATGCCATTGCGTGGGATTTCTTTTCTATTGGTCCAGATTTGTCCCCTTAAATCTTCGTGAGTAATATCAACGCCTTCATCTATAACAGCTACAATCACCGGGTGGCTTTTTTTGCCTTTTAACAATTCGGCATACGCTCGGTTTACCGAAGCACCATAGACAGAGTCCTGCTGATAGTCCAGTAATTGCCAAGTCTCATTTTTTGAAAGTTTATAGCGTGTATTTTTTGTTTGTGGAAAAGCTGATAAATTGAGCAGCAGCAAACAAATAAGCGCAAAAAAAAACTGTCTTGATCTTTCCATGATCCTAATTATTACTCTTTTCTATATTGTGCTTCATCTATTAGTCGTTCCCTATGATAGCAGCAGAGTGTTGTTACTAAAGATAAAATTTATTCCATTAATGAGATTTGTAGTCCCGACAGGATAATTTTTACCACATTAGCATGTTGACTACCAACATAACTATGATGGAGAAATTGTTAGCGGATAAAATGAGTTGGCTTGAACGGGCTAATGGACGATATAGTCGCTGTGACTTCTTATCAAGGAGCGAAGCAAAAGTTCGACAGGATGGCATTTATCCAGAATTTTTGCGAATCAAGTCAAAGAAATTCAAATGGAGCTGGCGGAGAAAGACCAACAATGGCACTGCAAATGGAATGCTCAAAACGAAAAAAATGCGGTTTATGTTTTTACATTCAAGGGTAGTGAATTCAGCATCGGGCCAGTGGAAAATGATGATGTGTTTTCTGAATGGATACAACTTGAAGTAATGACTGTTTTGCAAGATTAAAAAGTTAAACCACAACTGCTACCACGGTATATTGGGTCGATACCCTTCGGTTTTTTTCAGCGAACCTTCGGGTCTT
>JBIOGV010000327.1:0-4055 GCA_044448365.1 Chitinophagales bacterium | reverse complement strand
CTATCAAGCTGCCTGATCAAAAAAATTGAATCTGCATTTACAAGATAACGGGCATAGGCAGCGTCGGCGATGCTTTCACTGTAATGCCTATTGTTGCCGCCGTTTTGGTAGAGGTAATTGATATATCCATCCATGTAGCGGTTATCTTTCAGCCACCGTCCTTCATAAATATGATGCATGGAAGCGGCATTGATAGTGCAATAAGGGTCCCGGTCCCAGGCCACATGATTTATAAATTCCGTGATCACATAATCATTATCGCCCACGTTCCGGATATGCGCTTTGTAAAGTTTCCAGCGATAATAATATACCTGTTCTATTTGCTTATCTGAACATTCAAAAAATGGAATATTATCAAGGTACCATTGCGCGTCTTCATTATAATACTCTTCAGCCAGTTTACTATGATCAAGTATCGGGTATTGAGCTTTACCGGTGCAGCCGATAATAAAATGCATTATGATACCTGTGAGTAAAACTATCAGAAGCGTTCTATTTTTTTTCATGATTTTTTTGACAGTAACAATAAATTTAGCAAATAACATGGGATTTGAAAGAATAGTGTTGATTCTTAATGCCATGATATGCGAGGCCACACATCACTTGACTGATTGTTCCGTTGCGTGGAGAAGGGCACGAAGGGTACCTTCATTTATTATGGAAGCGATCCAAGAGATAGAATCGCCCGTACTAAGAACAATACTTAAATTTTTATACCCGGTTCTTGACTATGAGGATCCAGGAAAACAGGAACCAATTAAAGCAAATAAGATAATGTTTCAAAAAAAAATATTACAATTCCGACTGTAAGAGATAACTTTAGCGTAATGCCAAGACAAAATAAATTCCGCCTACTCTAAAAATCGCATTTGTATCCGTCCACACTTTTCATTTAGTAAATCTTAAATAATGAATGTAAATTGTTATTATTGGTTAGCGAATATAGGCTCGACAACTGCTTCTCTAACCATCGCGCTTGCCCCTTCAAAGACTTATCTTGTTACCGGTGGATTAACTCTTAAAGAAGGCGATGACCATGCCCGTGTTTATATAGGCATGGTTTGTACTGGTGGCGGAGACAATGTTTCCTGCGGCATCAGGGATTCCGACGGTGATAGCGGACTCGGCATTACAGAGTTTATCAGTAATGCAGTAAGTGTTACAGTGAAATTAAATACTACGGGAGGTAAAAACAGGGCCGAGGGTGTGATCTATGAATTATAGTTATTAATTAAAAAGCCACATAAGTGGCAGGAGGAATTATATGCCAACTTACATTATATATAATAAAAAGAGCGGTAAAATACTACACACGCATACTCAACCTGGAAATATGCCCATCGGCAAAAATGGACTGCTTGCCCTTGCTGATAGCGTTCACAATCGTGCCGATCTGGAAACTATGGAAATTGATCCCACAGGAATCAATGATGAAAAACTTTACATGGTTGATATCAAAACAAAAAAAATTAAACCCGTAATTACAAAGGATGGTTCCTCGATAGCTGCAACTGGGGTTAAAATACTTACTTCTCTTCTGGACGTTGATACATCCAAATTCAAATATGTAAAGAATAAAGCCAACAAAAAATAATTAGCGTCTTTTAATGACAAACGCAACCAGAATCACCTGTATTTAAAATAATCCTGCTTGTCAATAGGCAGGATTTGAAGTTTTATACGATATTTAAGTTCCTTCTTATCCAGTTAAATTATAGAAGAGATATAGAGGATCTTCTACCGGGCATGCCCAATACAAGCCCAACCCACGCACTCCCCCGCATAGACTTGTATCGGGCAAGACCACTGGTGGATTGAAATTAAAATCCTTTCTTATTATTTTCTTCCCACTCGATATATTTTTTAGCCAGGAATTGCATGCCGGCTGCCCGATATTCAGGAGTGCCGACCGTAAAATGATCACCGGGATAATAAGCAAAAACGAATTTAGTACCCAGCTTCTTCATTTCATTGTCCAATAAATGAACAGCTCCGTTCAGCAAAAAATTGTCCTGCTCTCCTACTGACACTCTTATCTTTCCTTCAAGATCATTTTTCAAACTGGTCCAGTTGGTCCGGAGGTATAATGAAATATCATACTGCTTCCAATGTTCAAAACTCTTTCTATTTAATTCACCCGTAACTGGATCACAGATGCGCAAAGGATTGCCATTCGTTCCTTTTTCACTAAATACGGCATCGAAAGAATGCATTTGTTCGCCACGATAAATTACATACTCCTGCTGGCAGGCCTGCTTGGCGCTTGCCCACGGAAAAAATCCGGCCACAGTAGCCACACTTCGTAAACTGCTGTCTTTATCATAATACATATTGTCATCTGCATACAGGTTGATCTTTTGAAAATCTCTGAAATCGACAGGATCGGGTGAGCTGGACCAGCAAGCAGTGAAAACTGCCGGATAATGTGTTTGCAACCACAGCACTGTCCAGCCGCCGCTGCTATGACCTCTTAGTAATCTTGCGCCATTGCATCGATATTTGCTTTCAAGCAATGGAATAAATTCTTTAGTAAGTGCATCACCCCATGGACCGTTGTTATCGCTGTTGGCATATACGGAATGACCGAGAGAACAATCACCATCAAGGAAAACAGTGATGCAGTGAATTGAATCTATAGGATGGCTGGGTGTTGTATCACCTGAATAGCGATGATAGTCGCCACCATAACCACTAACAATAAATTGAACTGGGAATTTTTTTTGGGGTTCTTTAAAATAATCTTCAGGAAGTATTACGGCTGCGTTTACCGTCATTGTTTTTTTGTGAAATGCAGATAACAACGAAGAAGGAGCTTTTAATTCTTTTACAAAATCTGTCTCCCTAAAAACAGGTTCGGGTATCACCTGGTCACAAACCAACGTAAATGTTTTGTTGATGTCTTTAGTAAGGGCCACCTTCGCCGTTTTTGAATAGATATTTCCCGGACTTTCTGAAATCGCTCTTCCTCCAAGATCCCTGTCCCACACAGCCTGTACATAATATTCACTACGTTCAATATCAGAAAGCTTTGCAGGATATGAATCGGCCTTATCATCAAAAACTACGCTACTTCCGGGTTGTACATTTTTTACGTCAATGGAAAAACAGGGAAAGGGTTCAATATCCACGGCCCCGTCTTTGGGGGTTTTATTTTCTTTATTCAGGTATAAAATTATTTTACCTGTAAACGGCTTATTGAAAACAGCGGGTGAATAACTTACTTTAAACTGCTGTGCAAAGGCAGTGGTCTGAATGATCAGCAAAAAGAAAAATGGTAATAGTTTTTTCATATTGGCGCCTGTTTGGATAGAAAATTCTTAAAATAATATCTCAAATATAATTTACAGGAGATAATTATTAATAGATAAGATTTGAAGTTTTTTTACTGAAATTACTCTGAAATGCTGGCTTCATATTTTGTTATGAATTCGAACCAAGGCGCCAGAACAACAGAACGTAAAAGTGAGTGACCCTTCGACTTCACTCAGGATAAATTCCACAGGCGATGACAGGTCAGATAAATCAATGAATAATTAATAATTTCTTTGTTTTTCGCTTTAGTCGTTTTGTCTTACAGATTCTTCGCGATGCTCGGAATGAAAATACTCTGAACTTTAGACTCATAACTCATCGCTCACTACCCTACCACCCTATCCCATAATACTCACTATCATTACTGCTCTAACCAAGACCTCACCCTCTTATCCCTCTCCATTTGAGAGGGACAGTACTGCAAATCTTTTCTAAACTTTTTGTTCTTCCATATCAACTTCATTTTTCTACTCAGCATTTTCGACAAGCAAGGTTTGTGCGTGGGTGGCCTTCTCCATTGGAGAAGGTGGGGATGAGGCCCTACCACCCTATTCCATAGTCCTCACCATTATTGCTGCTGCCACCCCAGATGGTGCCGTGTTTCCAGTCAAAATAAATTGCATTGATGGGGCCCGAGGTTCTCTGTCCAAAACTTAATGTGTATCCCATTTGCTTTAATTCTTTGCGGGTAAAATCCGGAGTATTTACATCTAATAAAATGTTCCCGGGTTTAGGTTTTCGGT
>JBIOGV010000326.1:0-4084 GCA_044448365.1 Chitinophagales bacterium | reverse complement strand
CTCCTTTTTCTTTTTCTGCAGATCCGGAAAATAAAAATCTTAAGCTTCTCGTAAAATAATTATTTTCGACAACCAAAACATTACAAATTCATTTCTCTCAGTCTTAAAAGCTCTGATTGAAATAAACCTAAACAGCTGCTATATGGATCAATCATCCCCCATCATTATTAAAGACAGTTCTGCCAATCCAGCACCACTTGGTTTATTTGGCTTTGGCATGACAACCGTATTACTCAACTTTCACAATGCGGGTATTTTTGAAATGAACTCAATGATCCTTGCGATGGGTATTTTTTATGGTGGTCTTGCCCAGGTCATTGCAGGCATTTTGGAATCAAGAAAGAATAACAGTTTCGGGATGACTGCATTTATCTCCTATGGCTTTTTCTGGCTTAGTCTCGTAGCCCTCATTGTAATGCCAAAACTTGGTTGGATACCCGCTGCTTCTTCAACTGCTATGGTTGCATATCTCATTATGTGGGGCATTTTTACCTTGCTGTTGTTTATCGGAACACTTAGGATCAGCAGGGCATTGCAGGTTGTGTTTGGAACATTAGTCATACTATTCTTTTTACTGGCAGCGGGTGATGCTACCGGTAACACATCACTGAAAACTTTCACCGGTTATGAAGGCATTGTATGCGGTGGCTCTGCCATTTATACCGGCATTGCCTCGTTGCTGAATGAGGTTTATGGCAAAACAGTATTACCGGTAGGTTTGGTGAAGAAATAAGAATTCATAATTTTTTTGCAGCCCGCTTTTGCATTTCATGACATCTGTTGCATCGCAGTGTTCAAAGTTTACAGCTGCGGTTCTGAGAATTGAGTCTTTAAAAAAAATGTAAGTTTATATTCCTAAAATGCGTGAGATGAAAAAAATTTGTTCCTGCTTTCGCTGGCAATGATCTCCCACTCATGTTTTGCACAGTTTGAAGACATTTTAACTTATGAAGATGATTATGATTACCACAGCACTAATGGTAAAGAAAATGCTACCGGTGTAGTGCTTACTAACTTTTATGAATCCAATTCAAAAGTTCTTGTGAGATCCAGAAATACTCCCATAGTCAATGGGAAACAGGACACATCTGCAGCGCAAGACCAGAATAAAGTGGTGTTTGATTTTGGAACGCAAAAGCAAATGACGATTGATGCGAATGCAAAAAAAGCTATCGTTACGGGTTTCATGGTTAATATAACTAACCAGGTCATGAAAACGACTAATGCGGATATTACCATCCAAAATCATGGGCCGGAAAAGATCGGGCAATATTCCTGCACTCATTTTGAAATCACCAATAAAAAAAACAGAAAAGACATTGATCTATGGATCACAAAGGACCTCGGAACTTCAAATAATTTTTTTGCAGGCCCCTGGCTTTATTATCCCAGGGGTAGTCTTGAAGTCAATAAATTAGTTGCAGCAGGAGGAGATGGGGTAGTTTTGAAATGGAAAGCGGGTAAGGCGAGCGCCACTCTTGCGAGCACTCAAAACCAACCATTCCGACCAGGCTTTTTTGATCCTCCGAAAGGTTATACTGTTGTGGAACAAAACTTTCCGGGCAGACAGTAAAAAGTTCCCGGTAGTAAGCCTCAGCAGTTGCAAAAATCGCATTGTAAATCTCAGACTGGGATTTTATTTATATTGCCGGTTCAATTATTTCTTCTTTTTAAATTCCTGTTATGAAAAATCTTGCCAGGAGACTTACAGTATTTTTAAACATTCTGCTGCTTGTGGTTCTCTTATTTATTTCATGGAATCATAAAGAAAAAAATACTTTGGCTAAATCAGTTTATGGCCAATCATCTCTCATAAGATCACAAAATGATTTTGATTTCCGTGACCTGAACAAAAACGGGAAGCTCGATGTGTATGAAGATACCCGGCAGCCTGTCGAAGCAAGAGTTAAGGATCTGCTTTCTCAGATGACAATAGAGGAAAAAGCAGGAATGATGTTTATTAACGGGGCAAGAATAAATGATGATGGAAGTATTAATGACAAGCCTGCAGCGGGAATGTTTGCCTTTGCGCCGAATGCTTTAAAGTTGATGAATGACAAAAAGATGAATCATTTCAATCTCTGGGCGATTCCATCTGTTGATGCACTGGCAAAATGGTATAACCGCATGCAGCTTTATGCAGAAGATTCAACAAGATTGGGGATACCCATCACTATTGCCTCTGATCCGCGCAATCATTTCAGCAGTTCAATTTTTTCAATGAGTGCAAGAACATTTGCGCAATGGTGTGAGCCATTGGGACTGGCAGCAATAGGCGACGAAAAATTAACAAGAGAATTTGCAGATGATTCAAGACAGGAATATGTTGCAGCAGGTATACGGGAAGCATTGCATCCGCAGGTGGACCTGGCAACAGAACCCCGGTGGCCCCGTATAGTTGGCACCTTTGGTGAAGATGCCAAGCTTTCTTCAAAAATGGTAACGGCATATATTCTCGGTTTTCAGCAAGAAAAATTGGGACCCAATAGCGTTGCGTGTATGACGAAGCATTTCAGCGGTGGCGGTCCTCAAAAAGAAGGGCTTGATCCGCATTTCCCCTTTCAGAAAGGACAGGTATATCCGGGGAATAATTTTAAGTATCACCTGATTCCTTTTGAAGCTGCTTTTGAAGTAAAAACTGCGGCAATAATGCCTTATTATGGAGTGCCGATGGGACAAACAAGTGAAGATGTTGGATTCTCCTATAATAAAGATATTATCACTGGTTTGCTTCGCAACAAATATCATTTTGACGGTGTAGTTTGTACGGACTGGGGTTTGGTAACCGATGCCAATATGGGCGGTATGGTTTGGCCTGCACGAGCCTGGGGTGTTGAAAAATTATCGACAGAGGAACGAGTCAAAAAAATTATTGATGCCGGAGTGGATCAGTTTGGCGGTGAAAACATTCCTGAAGTAATAGTGAAACTGGTTAAAGATGGGAAGATCTCTGAAAAAAGAATTGATACCTCTGTTGAAAGATTGTTACACCAAAAATTTGAATTGGGTTTATTTGATAATCCATTTATAGATGAATCGAAAGCAAAAGAAACAGTTGGTAAGGCTGAGTTTGTGAAAGCCGGTGAAGAATCACAACGCAGAGCAATGACATTATTAAAAAATGATAACAAGATACTCCCCTTAAAAAAAGATAAACTGAAAATTTATATAAAAAATATTGATCCAAAAATTGCATCACAATATGGAACGATTGTAAATAAACCCGAACTGGCAGACATTGCTATTATTCGCCTGAATACACCTTTCTATCCCGTTGAATCACCTATAACAATGGCGAGAATGTTTCATCATGGTGATCTGGATTTTAAAGGAATGCAAAAAGATAGCATTCTTCAATTGCTCAATACGGTCCCTACCATCGTTGATATTTATTTAGATCGCCCCGCCGTAATTCCTGAAATAAGTGCAAAAGCAAAAGGATTACTGGCAGATTTCGGTGCCAGTGATGCAGCAGTTCTTGATGTGATATTTGGAAAATATAAACCCGGAGGCCATTTGCCCATTGAACTTCCTTCTTCCATGGAAGCAGTACGTAATCAGAAGGAAGATGTTCCTTACGATTCCAAAGATCCGTTGTACAAATTTGGATTTGGACTTTCTTATTGATCTATTTAAAAATCCGTTGATGTAAAAATCCGACAGCCATTAACAAAGATTAACCCATTTATCTTCTGACGGTATCCATTAATAAATAAAGACTCAGAAACAGCTCGTTTTTTTCAAACATTTGTCTCAAATAAAACTAGTCATGAAAAAAACAGTTGTTCTTATACTGGCAGTCTGTGTCTTGTCAGCGCTGAAAGCTCAAACCGATCGCGGTAAAATTTCAATAAGCATTGTAAATGATCAGCAGTTACCCCTGGAAAATGCTTCCGTAGAATTGCTGAAGGTTAAAGATTCTTTACTGATAAAGATTGCGATAACTGATAAAGCGGGACTTGCAGTATTTGAAAACATTCATTTTGGGTCTTACCTGGTCAGGGTAAGCCTGGTTAATTATGCGACCCAATACTCACCTGCTTTGGAATTGTCAGGAACTCATTCAAACATTGTTGTTCCTGTT
>JBIOGV010000325.1:0-4088 GCA_044448365.1 Chitinophagales bacterium | reverse complement strand
GGTCGCCATCTTGCTTTTGGATATATGGAATTACCTTCGTTAATAGGTTTGTTAGCCTTTATCCAAAACCTGTTCCATTCCCATTCAGTTTTCGTTTATCATATTTTTCCGCATATTGCTATGCTGCTCATTGTTATTTATGTGGGCAAAATAACTGTAGAACTAGGCGGTAAAAACAAAGCGGTATTTATTACATTATTTTGTCTTTTGATTGCACCGGGATTTGAAGGGTCTCAACAACCATTTGAACCTGTTGTTTTCAATCAATTGTTTTGGGTACTTTGCTTTTATCAACTCACAAGATTCATAAAACACGGCAATAGAAAATATTTATGGTATTTGACTCTATTCACCACTCTATTTTTTCTCACTAAATATGACGCATTATTCTTCGCTTTTGGTTTATTGTCTTTATTGTTCTTTGGGAAAACAAGGATTGCGTTAATCAAAGGTAAATATTGGCAATGTTTGATTATCTCATTTTTGATTTTATTGCCGAATATTATTTGGCAATATGTAAATGATTGGCCTGCACTACAAATGTTTCATCGGCTGTATGAAACCCAATTGGATGATTTAGCACCAATGCACGTACTGCGGGATTTATTTTTATCCGTTAATGCGATTGCTTTTATCCTGATGCTGCCAGCTTTTGTTTTTATGTTTGTCAATAAAAGAAATAAAAGCCTTTATTTACCACTTGCCTGTTCAATTTTATTATCCGTATTATTTCTCACTTATAGTAAAGGGAAACACTATTATTTCTTTCCGATTGTTCTTACCATACTTCCATTCTGCGGTATCTTTTGGGAGGGTCTCTTACTACCGAAAAGGAAATGGTTATTATATCCTCTGAGCTTTATTTTATTAATCGGCGCAGTATTGATTCCTTTCGGAATGCCTGTCTATTCTTTTCATCATTATCTTAATTCGGTTTTTAAATACTCCCCAAAAGAAAAGAAAAACGGAAAAGACGTACTTCCTAACAATTTTCAAGAATATATTGCAAAAGAAAAATGGAAAACGATGATGCAACAATTGCAATTTGTATATGACAGCCTACCCGAAAATGAAAAAAAGAATTGCTTAATCTGGGGGAAACATTATTCGCAAGCAGGAGCAGTTGAATTGTTTAAAGACGAATATAGACTTCCAAATGCCTTTTCATATCACGGAAGTTTTTATACTTGGGCACCTACGGATAAAATGCCCGAAACGGTTATTGCTTTTTGCTATAACGATGCGGGTGATGATTATTTTTATCCTTTTTTTGAAGAAGTAACTCCAGTAAGAAAAATTTACAGCGACTATGCAAGCTTCGAAGGCTGGGTTGTTCAAACAATTTTCATTTGCCATAAACCAAAACAGAGCTTTGATAAAATGAAGGAATTGTTTAAGAAAAGAATATTTGAATAAAAACGGCACATAACATTGGTATTCCCAAAAGTGGGCTTGACATTGAGCAATCCGCAGCGGTAATTCTATTGTGCTGCGGTTCGGGCTTGACGAATAAACCCAGCTTTAGTTCTTAGCGTGACTTTTTCAAGTTCCGGAACATTCACAAATATGCTTAACGACTGATACAGAAAATGATTTTGAACGATAGAGAAAACACAACTTTGAAATGGGAGAAAGTTTGCAAATAATAGTATTATCGATCCCGATTTTGGGACCGGGCTGGACTCGAACTTTTGGGCAAAATCTGTTTCAATAATGTTTCAGTGAGCCACTTTGATAGCCATATTAAGTTACCCATCAAATAATTAGGTAAAGTACAAAAGTCCCTTCCGCAACCTGGTAGTAAAAGATGTATTCGGACCATTTGAAGTCAACCAGAAGAAAAGAAAACGATACATCTTTTATATCACCCTCTCATTCCCCCCATCAACAGGAATCTGCGCTCCTGTAGTTTTAGAAAATAAGGGACCACATAATTCAATTGCCAATTCAGCCACATCGTTACTTTTGATTTCTGTTTGCAAAACATTGTTTTTTTTATATTGTTCTACGGTAAGCCCATACTGTTTTGCCCGCGAGGTTAGAATTTCATTATTCCAAATGCCGGTATCAAAAACTGCATTTGGATGGACGGTATTTATGCGAATTCCATCCTTTCCCCATTCCAAAGCCGCTACACGAGCCAGTTGGTTCAATGCTGCTTTTGATACAGAATAGGCAGCAACACCAGGACCGGGTGCCGGAACATTCTTCGTACCGATGATTACCACTCTTCCGCCCATGGGCGCAAGTTTTAAGAAGGGATAAACAAGACTTAATAAAGCCAAATTGGCATCAAGATTAATATTCATCACCCTATGCCAATCGCTTTTAGTCAACGAATGAATAGGCTGGCTGGGAGGGAAAATTCCGGCATTCAATATGAGCATATCAATTCCGCCGAATGTATAAACAGTTTTTTCAATTGCCTCTATTAGTGCCGGTTCTGATGTCACATCACATTGAATTCCCAAATATTCACTTTTCTCATATAAATTCTTAATGGAATTATTTATATCTAGACCCACCACTGCAGCACCACGTTTCAACAGAGATTCCACACAAGCCTTACCAATTCCCGACGCAGCTCCAGTTACCAGGGCAATCTCTCCCGCAAACAATGGCAATTTATTTTGTTTATTCAATTTTGCTTGTTCCAGTTCCCAATACTCAACATCAAAAATATCCTTAGGGGGTAGAGCTCTATAGCCGCCGAGGCCCTCCGCCCACTGTATAATATCAATGGTATGATCATATATATCGGCAACTATATTTGCTTCCTTTACAGTTCTTCCAATAGCACATACTCCAAATTCCGGGTCGAGTACGACGCGTGGAGCAGGGTCCAGCATATTTTTTCTGTCTTTCGTTAGGGGTTCATTTTCTTCAAAATATTTTTTATAAGCCTGAACATACTGAGCAACATCTCTGCCCAACATGGGTAACCGTTTTGTACGGATCACATGATCCGGGGTTGCAGGTCCTTGCTGTGACACAATATCAAGATCAGGAAGGTTACAAAACAATAAAGGCTTATCCCCAGCAACACGCTTCATAATCAGCGGGAAACTGGCAGCGGAGGAAATATTCTTACGTAACAAAGCAAATGCTTCAAAATTGTTTCCCCTTTGCTTGGGACGTGATGATGAGTTAGCATTAACAGCGTTTGTCTTGAGGTACTCTTCAGCCCGTCCAACAAGCTGTAACATTCTGTCATAAGATTCTTCGGCTGTGTCTCCGAAGGAAAAGATTCCGTGATGAAATAGAATGATGCCCTTCTTATTTGGCGTTAATTCGTCTTTAAGTTGTTTTGCACACGCTTTTGATAAATCAAAACCAGGCATCACGTACGGAATGTAGATTACTTCCTCGCCATAAATTTGTCTCAGAATTTTTTCACCATTAATAGAATTTGAAATGGCGACTACTGCGTCGGCATGAGTATGGTCAACATATTTGTAAGGGATCACCGCATGTAAAATAGCTTCAACAGAAGGAACCGGTGCTGACGCTTTGGTTAAATGTGTAACCAACTCGTTTACCATCTCGGAGTCTGATAAGGAAGAAAGCTCCGCTAATTTTCTAAGATGGTTTACTCTAACCGGCGAAAATCCGTCAATGGTTATCGTTTCCAAATCCCATCCACTTCCTTTGACATATAAGATTTCCTCTTCCTCGCCAAGAATGTTCTTCTCCGCGATTTTTACGGATGTATTTCCGCCGCCATGTAACACCAGGGATCTATTCTTGCCCAATAATTGAGAAGTAAGTACCCTCGACTGCAGCGAAAAATTTCTATCATCACCGGGCATATGATTTCTTTTTGAAATTTTTTTGTCCGAAGTTTTATTGATGTCAGTTTTTTGCATTGGCATAAAGGTAATCTTCAGGATTTTTATTTCTAAGTTTTATTCCCATTTTAATCTTTGAACGCTGGCATGGTGCAACAGCAACAACGGGCATGAGCCATATTGCTATACAGGAAAATTCAAACGGCGAGGTAATTGAATGGATGGAAAAGGTAAGGGAGGAAGAATATCACCGCAATTGAAACTGCGTCCACCAAAATAATTGGTTATCTTTATCTTGAT
>JBIOGV010000324.1:0-4090 GCA_044448365.1 Chitinophagales bacterium | reverse complement strand
TAAGTACCGCAACGGCAAATATGTCCCTGCATGGCCGTATCAATATCTTCATCTGTGGGATTAGGATTGCTTTTCAGGAAGGCCGCAGCTGCCATAATTTGTCCGCTCTGGCAGTAGCCGCATTGCACCACCTGTTCTTTTATCCATGCTTTTTGAACAGGATGATCGTTGCCGGCAGAAAGACCTTCAATGGTTGTGATCTTCTGATTGGCAACTGTTGATACCGGTATAGAACAGGAACGCACAGGTTTACCATTAAAATGAATAGTACAGGCGCCACATTCAGCGATTCCGCAACCAAATTTTGTTCCGGTAAGTCCGGCAAGATCCCGGATAACCCATAGCAATGGCATGGAAGGATCTGCTTCTATTTCATAATTCTTATCATTAATGTTTAGTTTGTAAGAGGGCATGATGAAGCATTTCAGTGTATCTTGTAAGTTACAAAAAACCTGAATAAACCCGGATGAAATTATATTAGGAGACAGATAATTTTATGCACTTTTCACATCACAGAGAATGTAGCGCCTTTCCTTAATCAAGGCAGATGAAATTTATTAATCATGCCTGAAACCTTTTGCTACACCAAACACATGCAATACATATGGGAATAGAGCATCCATTGTTTCAGCAGCACCGGCAGGAGAGCCGGGTAAAGTAATAACAAGTGTATTTTTTATAAAGCCTGCAACACCCCGCGATAGCATAGCAAAACCTGTTCTTTGCTGGCCATAGTTTCGTGCCGCCTCCATGATACCAGGAATTTCTCTGTCGAGTAATGGAGCGATCGCATCAGGCGTTACATCTCTTGGCGATAAACCTGTGCCACCTGAAAAAAGAACGAGATCATACTCCTGATCACTAAGTTGTTTAATTTTTTCCTGGATGACAGAAAATTCGTCAGGAATGATTTCATATTGTCCAATTGACAAATTCAGTTGTTTCAGTTTCTCGACGATCGTTTTGCCACTTGTATCTTTTCTTGCACCTGCAGAAATGCTATCTGAACAGATCATGACAGCACAACGCAACTTCTCCGTTACTTCATTTCTAAAATCGGTTTTACCGCCTTTTTTACTTTCCAATCTTATCGTTGATATCTCCACGCCTTTGTCAAGGGGTTTCAACATGTCATAGATCGTTAAGGCTGTGATAGCTGCTCCGTGCATAGCTTCCACTTCGACGCCGGTTTTATAAATTGTTTGCACTTCAACGTGGATGATGATATTCATCCCATCTACTTTATATGTTATGGCTGCATATTCAACCGGGAGAGGATGACAATCGGGAATAACATCACTTGTTTTTTTTATTGCTAATAAACCCGCCGCTCTTGAAAATTCAAAAACATCGCCTTTCGGAACGATTTTATTTTTTACCGCCTCAATAGTTTCCAGCCGGGAAACAGAAACAATCGCCGAAGCAACGGCTTTGCGCAGACTGTTTGATTTATGGGTGATGTCTACCATGTACTATTTGATTTTTTAGTATATTCAGAAAGTCCCCTTTAGGGGATTTAGGGGTTATTCTCCTTCCATTGATAACTGTCATCTTCAAACAATTCTTTTCCCCATACCGGTAATTCTTTCTTTATTCTTTCCACGGTTTCTTCGCAGGCACTGATGGCAGCTTTTCTGTGAGCGGATGAAGTGAATACAAATAAACTGATCTCGCCGGCAGCTACTTTACCAAGACTATGATACACATGCATACATGTAAGATCGTATTTGGCAAATATATCTTCACGAATGGTATGCATTTTTTCCAAAGCCATTTCCTGATACGCTGTATATTCTATTAAGGCTACTTTTTTTCCATCAATTGTATCCGCACGCACCTGGCCCAGGAAAATGCTATGTCCACCGATTTCAGTTTTAGTATTATGTTTCTGTATACTATCACCAATGAAAGAAGCTGTGACAGGTCCTTCAACGAAAATATTTTTTGGTTTTTTTTCTTTCATGACGATTGTTTGGCCTGTTGTTTTTTCCATTGTAAAATGCCTCCCCTGAGACTATATATTTTTTTTGTTTCACCAAAAATATCAAATAACCATTGGGCGGCTTCCAAACTCCTTTTCCCGGTTTGACAAAAGAAGATAATTGTATTGTTATTGATTTCTGCCAGGTTTTCTTTTAGTTGCGATAAAGGAATTTTTTCGCAACTAAATTCATTGACCAGGGGAATTTCATCCAGCTCCCTCACATCAATAACGGCAATATCTCCAGATCTTAGGAGCGTATTGAAATTTTCAATATCAATTTCAAATTTCCGTAAAGAGGATGCACATAACCAATCATAATCGGTTTGCATAAAAGCCGCTTCATTTTCTGGTACCAGGTAATGTGTTTCTTTTCTTGCTGATAAACTTACCAGGTAAACGTGGTTGTTCAAAGAATTATAGGTAAGCAATTGGTTGATCAGTGGCTCACCGATCCCGGTAATAATTTTTATGGTCTCATTAGCCATCATCGTACCTATAATTCCTGGTAATATACCTAATACGCCCGCTTCTTCACAATTCAAAACTTCATCATCTTTGGGCGGTTGTGGAAACAGATCACGGTAGTTAACTGCCGGCTCTTCTTCATTTTTCCGGTAATTAAATATAGCCACCTGGCCCTCATATTTAGAAACGGCGCCATATACCAGAGGCTTGTTTAAAAGAACACAGGCATCGTTGATCATATACCTTGTGGAAAAATTATCGGTTCCATCAATAGCAATATCAAACATCTCAAGAATTGCCAATGTATTTTGCGGAGTCAATCTTATAGGGTAAGGAATTATTTCTATGTCCGGGTTTAATTCTTGTATTCTTGAAGCGGCCTTTTTAGCTTTTGATCCTCCAATATCATTTACAGTATACAATACCTGGCGTTGAAGATTATTTAACGCAACAGTATCATGGTCTGCTATACCGATTGTGCCTGCACCAGCTGCAGCCATGTATTGCAATACAGCACAACCGAGGCCGCCTGCGCCAATCACTATTATTTTTGCCTGAAATAATTTCTGCTGTCCCGCCTCGCCAAATTCTTTTAAGATCATCTGGCGTTGGTATCTTTCGTATGGACTGATGTTATTCATTTTACCCGCCTGAAAAAGGTGGCAACAAGGCCACAGTATTACTGTTTGTTAAAGCCGTGTTTGTAGTTACAACTTTTTTATCAACTGCTATCACATATTTTTTATCGATCAATGCCGGGTAGAGTTTGTTCAATTTTCTTACGAGATGATCAGTGTCTGCAATATTTTCTAATGACAGGGAGCTTCCTGTTATATCGGTAAGTTGTCCGAATATGATAATATTTACAGGCATAATATCTTCTTGGGACATCAAAATTACTTAACCTTCGGTTTATGCCCCCGTGAATAATAATTTATAACTGGCTGCCATCAATACTACAGCCAGCATATATTTTAATATGTTGTGCCCGAATCGAAGCGAACCAAAGTACGCTCCGCATATTCCACCGATAAATGCAACCACTACGTATGCATACATATCAGTGCTGAAATGTATTCCTTTGGTAAGTTGACCTGCCAGCCCTGACAATGAATTGACAAAAATGAAGAGCGCACTGATAGCGGCCGTTTGTTTCATATCCGTCCATTTTAACAGTAATAGTACCGGCGATAAAATAATACCTCCTCCAATACCTATAAGGCCGGAAAAAAAACCGATGGCAGCACCAATTATTATTGATAAACCTAAATTTGATTTCTTAATATCTTTTACTGTAATGTTGGCAAAGAACAGGAAACGGATGATAGGAATCAGCAATAAAAATCCGAGTATTTTTTTATAAATGTCTGCCTCTACAGTTATTAATCCCCCGACAAAAGCAAAAGGAACAGAAGTAAGAGCAAAGGGTAAAAATATCTTCCATTTAAAATGTTTGCCCCGATAGAATTGAATAAATGAGGTCATGGACACAAACAGGTTCAGCAGCAAAGCTGTGGGTTTCATTACTTCAGGCGAAATGCTGAAAATGGCCATCAGGGCCAGGTAGCCGCTGGCGCCACCATGACCAACTGATGAATATAAAAATGCGACCAGGAATAGCAGTATGTAAAAAATAATGAT
>JBIOGV010000323.1:0-4096 GCA_044448365.1 Chitinophagales bacterium | reverse complement strand
CAGAATTAAGCTGACTAAATTTTGATAGCTTTAGTTTATGGATAAAAAATTGACCATCGGGGGTAATTTGGTTGATGTGCATCAGAAAAGAATTTATCCTGCCGAAATAACTGTTGACGATCAAAAAATAAAGGCTATCAGAAAAACTCACGACTCACGACTCACAACTCACAACTACATCTTACCGGGTTTCATCGATGCTCATATTCATATCGAAAGCTCAATGCTCGTTCCATCAGAATTTGCAAGGCTTGCCGTGGTGCATGGTACTGTAGCTACTGTAAGCGACCCTCATGAAATAGCCAATGTCTGTGGAATGAAAGGAGTGGAATTTATGATCGAAAATGGAAAAACAGTTCCTTTTAAATTTCATTTTGGAGCACCGAGTTGTGTGCCGGCAACAAAATTTGAAACTGCAGGAGCGGTTCTTGATTCCTATGCTGTAAATCAGTTGTTAGAGAAGGATGACATCTACTATTTAAGTGAAATGATGAATTTCCCGGGTGTGCTGAATGAGGACGCAGAAGTAATGAAAAAGATTGCGATTGCGCATCATTTATTAAAACCGGTTGATGGCCATGCACCGGGACTGAGGGGTGATGATGCTCAAAAATATATCGCAGCAGGTATCACAACCGATCACGAATGTTTTACTAAAGAAGAAGCGCTGGATAAATTGCAGAATGGAATGAAGATCATCATACGGGAAGGGAGCGCCGCAAAAAATTTCGAAGCATTGATTGAGTTGTTACACCAGTTTTCAAACCAAATGATGTTTTGCAGTGATGATAAACATCCCGATAGTTTGGCTGAAGGACACATCAACCAGCTTTGCGCAAGAGCTGTTGCAAAAGGGATTGATCTTTTTAAAGTCCTGCAGGCTGCCTGTGTAAACCCTATTCATCATTATAAAATGAAAGTTGGATTATTAAAAGAGGGAGATGCTGCTGATTTTATTGTGGTAAAAGACCTGGAGAATTTTGAAGTACTCCAAACTTATATTGACGGGATATTAGTTGCAGAGAAAGGAAAGTCAAAAATCAAAAGTCAAAAGTCAAAAATCATTAATAATTTTTCCTGCAGCAAAAAGAGTATCACTGATTTTGAAATAAGTTGGAAAAACGAAGATCGGGTACCCGTTATTGAGGCACTGGACGGGCAACTGATTACAAATAAAATTTTCTATTCGCCAGAAAAGGGAAATGGAAATGGAAATGTTGTGCCGGATCTTTCCGGGGATATTCTGAAAATAGTTGTCGTAAATCGTTATAAAAATGCACCTGTTGCCGGGGCTTTTATAAAGAATTTTGGATTAAAAAGGGGAGCATTGGCTTCCTCTGTTGCGCACGATAGTCATAATATTGTAGCTGTTGGGGTGGATGATGAAAGCATTTGCAACGCCGTCAATATGGTAATTGAACATGAGGGCGGAATAAGTTTTGCCGATGAAGATGAGGAACTGATTGTGTCATTACCCGTTGCCGGTTTGATGAGCAATGAAGATGGTTATAAGGTGGCAGAACAATATTCAACTATTGATAAGACCGTTAAACATGCGGGCTGTACTTTAGCCGCTCCTTTCATGACACTCTCCTTTATGGCCCTGTTGGTGATTCCTCATCTCAAACTGAGCGATCTTGGTTTGTTTGATGGAGATAAATTCGAGCTTGTGAACTGATTGATTCTTCTTCGTTTTCATTGATAAATAAGCACCAGGAAACGGAATCCATCAATGTTTTTTTCTTTTAACATATTTGTATTAAATCGGTGAGCGAATTTACCGTCTCATAAAGTAGAAAACATGATTCATAGATTTTAAAAAAGATTTTTATGGAAAATTCTACTTCATACATAACAACCGTATTCAGCAAGCTGGACATTCCTGAAAAATTATTGGAAAAACTTGCAGAGAAAAAGTCGGAAGTGAAACCCTCAGCAATAATAATACCCGGTATACTTGAAACCATTGATCATCATTCCACGGAAACTTATACCACGGTAAATGTGGAGGTGATTTTTATGAGTGATGATCTTGAAGATTTTGCATATAGTCACATACCTGTCATCACCCCCTTTTTATTCACCTGTACCAGGGGAAGTAAGAATGAATTCAATGTTGACTGGGCAGCTTCACTTTCTTAGCAGGTCACCATCTATTCCATCTTTGGTTTTCGGATAATAAAGTCTGGTTATTCTTTCCTCCTTTTTCGCCCTTTTATTTCTGCCATTCACCGAGTTTACTCCATTTAAAGCCTGTTTGCACTTGACTATTCCTTCTTCTTAATAGTATTTTTGGTGAAAATTAAATATATGGATTTTGAAAACAGGCACGATGAGAGAAGGGACTGGCGGGAAGAAAGGAAGAGATGGAGAGAAGAAAGGCACAAGTGGTATGATGACAGGTCAAAACATTACAATGCAAAAGGAATGGTTCATTATCATTCCGGAGGGGGTCATGTTTGGACGGGTGTATTTCTTTTGGTAATTGGCGGAGTAGCTTTGATAAAGGCAATGGGCGTTATACCTCCTGAGCTTAATTGGTTATGGTCCTGGCCAATGCTTTTAATCGCTTTAGGTTTTTTTCTTGGCATCAGGCATAATTTCCATGGTGGGGCATGGTTTATATTAATGTTAATTGGCGGCGCATTTCTTGTGAGGGATTCTTTTCCCGAAATAGTGTTACGGCAATACCTCTGGCCCGCTGCACTGATTATCCTTGGTTTGTTCTTCATTTTGAGACCCCGTCGTCGTCCCTGGAAGGGCTATATTGATGATAAAGAGGAATCTAAAATAAATGAAGCACCGAATCAACCAGGACAGAACCAACCGGGGCCAAATCAGTCCGCTTCAAGCGAAGATTTTATAGACAGCACTTCAATTTTTGGCGGAATAAAAAAGAATATTCTGTCAAAAAATTTTAAAGGCGGAGATATTACAAACATCATGGGAGGCAGTGAGATTGATCTTAGCCAGGCAGACATTAATGGAACGGCTACGATTGACCTTACCCAAATATTTGGAGGTACTAAATTAATTGTGCCTTCTAACTGGCAGGTGAAACCACAAATGGCTGCCATTTTTGGAGGAGTTGAAGATAAACGTACGCTGCAAAATGCAACACTCGATCCGAATAAAATACTGATACTTGATGGTACTTCCATTTTTGGAGGAATTGAAATTCGCAGTTATTAATTGATGACAGATGACGGATGGCCGATTGATTACTTACTGCCATCCGACATTTATCATCCAAAAACAAAACGTATGAACTGGTATTTAGCCAAACTTGTGTTCCAGATAGTTTGTGGTAACGGAGATCATACTCCGCAGTTTGATGAGCAGCTTCGTTTGATCTCGGCTTCTTCAAAAGAAGAGGCTTTTAGAAAAGCTCAGCAAACAGGTAAGAGAGAAGAAGAAACCTTCTATAACCGTAAACAGCAACTGGTACAATGGCAGTTCATTAATGTGAGTGAAATATATAAGATAAGTCAACTGATTGATGGGGCTGAGTTGTATTCACGAATTGAAGAAAGAGACAATGCGGAAACCTACATCCATGTAGTGAACCAAAAAGCGGAAAATATTTTATTTACACAAACGCATCAATTGCTGGAATTAGCGTGAAGAATGCTGAACAAAGAACAAAGGATACTGAATAAAGAAGTTTTATTGACTCAATTTTGATTCTTCAATCCTTGTTCAATATTTATTATTCAAATGGCCTCATCCCCATTATCGCAAACAAGATTCAAAATTATTTTTGCAATTAGCTGGATAATTGCCTTAGCCGATTTTGCGTTTGTGTTGAAATGGTTTGGTTTAAGCTGGCAGGCGGCTTTGATAGATAG
This sequence comes from Chitinophagales bacterium, assembly GCA_044448365.1. GTDB lineage: Bacteria > Bacteroidota > Bacteroidia > Chitinophagales > Chitinophagaceae > VBAU01. The sequence goes on along the minus strand of JBIOGV010000323.1, from coordinate 248 downwards.
TTCAGTCAGTACGATCTCATTATTGTTGTTTTCCCTGTTGATCATGAACACTCTCCGCTTTTATACTCCCAAAAAAGAGCGGTATATGAATATATTTACCTGGTGCTTGTTCCTGATGGGCATTTGGCTCGCATTCAATCATTGGATATTGTTATTAAGTGCCGGAAATTTTGAAGGTTACAGAACCTTTCTCAATAATTCAATGCCTGTACGGGGAAGCATTGCGCTATTAGTATTGGGTTGTGTTG
>JBIOGV010000322.1:0-4117 GCA_044448365.1 Chitinophagales bacterium | reverse complement strand
GGTTTATCAATACGAATACGATAGTGCCTCCCGACGCAGTAAGGATTGAAGAGATGCTGAATTATTTTCACGAAACCTATTCCGAGCCTGAACAAGGCAAACTTTTTAAGATAAGATCTGTTCTGACCGAATGTCCCTGGAACCAGGGAAACGAATTACTATTTATAAACGTCAACTCAAAAAAACTGGATCTTGATGCATTGCCGCCAAGCAATATGGTTTTTCTTATTGATATTTCTGGCTCGATGGACATGCCCAACCGTCTTCCATTATTGAAATCGGCTTTTCGGTTACTCGTCAATAATCTCAGGGCAAAAGATACAGTGGGTATTGTAGTATACGGTGGAACGGTTGGCATAAAATTATACCCAACCAGTGGAGCAGAAAAAGAAAAAATACTGCAAGCTATCGATGAATTAACACCAGGGGGCACTACCCCCGGCGAGTCAGGAATAAAATTGGCATACAATCTCGCAAGAATGCATTTTGTTAAAGGAGGTAATAATCGTGTAATTCTCGCTACTGATGGAGATTTTAATGTGGGTGCAAAGACCGAGGACGAACTGAATGAATTGATTTCGAACCGGAGGCACTCTGGCATTTATCTCACTTGCCTGGGCGTGGGAATGGGGAATTATAAAGATTCAAAAATTCAAACTCTTGCAAGAAAGGGCAATGGCAATTTCGCTTATCTTGATAATTTTTCCGAGGCAGAAAAAGTATTATTGACTGAACTCACACAAACCCTATACGCAGTTGCCGACAATGTATATATGAACATAACCTTCAATCCTGATTATGTAAAAGAATACCGCTTAATAGGTTTTGATAATAAAGTAGGAGCCTTGAATGATACTGCTTCTGTAACAGAAGGCGGGGAGATTGGTTCAGGTAATTCCATGATGGTTGTGTTTGAGATTGGTCCTACGCAGTTTAATACCGATGCTGTTGAAAGAGAATTTTCCCCTGGAAATATTGCCGGGATCAGGCTTCTTTATAAACTTCCGAATGACTCCGTACAACGGGAATTCAATAACTCAGTGCCATTGACCTATACTGACTTCAACTCTATTGACAGGAGCTTTAAGTTTTCGACGTCAGTCATCATGTTTGGATCTTTATTACATCAGTCGGTCCACACAAAAAAAATGACCTGGAATGATGTCATACTGATGGCTTCGGAGTCATCCAATGATAATGACCCGCTGCAAAAAGAATATATTTCTTTAGTGAAACAGGCAAAAATTTTGTATTCAAAACACAGGAAAAGGAAATGGCTGCATTTCTGGTAATTCTAAATTTGCTGTGTTCAAAGACTTTCCTTAAAATTTCTTCGGGTTTTTTACTTTGAATCCAATATTGAAAATTATTTGGAATAGTTTTGACGATACTTATCGGAATAGTACCGGTTAATTTTGCTTCTTAAAAAATTAATTTCTGATTCAGACAATTACCTGTAAAAAAAGAAACGATGATGACCTTGAAAGAAATCCGGAAAAAAATTCTGAAAGGTGATTTTATAGGTCTTTTCCGGTTATTTGGAAAAGATGAAAAATCGATGCAGCCTTCAGAAGTGGCCAAGATCTTTTTAAATCTGCCTGCTTCGTCGGCTATTAAAGCTTTTCAGTCTTTCCCGGAAAAAAACAAAATCATGTTGTTTCCCTATTTGGATGACCTGGTTCAAAAACAAATTGTAGGCGAAATACCAAAGGAAGATGCATCTAAAATTTTGAATAACATCAGCTCTGATGACCTGCTCATCTTTCTTTCCAATTTAAAAGGAGTAGAACTTTCAGAAACCTTAGCATACCTCAATGAAAAAAATAAAAAAGCAGCCCATAATCTTTTAGGATATCCAAAACAAAGTGTTGCCAGGCTCATCAATACTGAATTTGTAACGCTTAAAAAGGAGATGACGATTGAAGAGGCGATGACTCATTTACGAAAATATCACCAGGATTCTGAAACAGCTAATATCGTGTATGTAGTGGACGAAGAAGGCAAATTAGTAGATGATATGCCGATCAGAAGACTTGTTTTGAATGAACCTCCAAAAAAAATTGAGGAGATCATGGATGGGTTTTATGTAAAACTGAATATTAACGATAGTAAAGAAACAGCAGTCGATTTATTTAAACAATACGATCGGTCGGCATTGCCTGTTACCAATGACAAAAATGTTTTATTGGGTGTTATCACGGTTGATGATGTTTTGGATGTGGAAGAAGAAAAAAATACAAAGGAGATGCAAAGGTTTGGAGGTCTTGAATCATTAGAATATCCTTATGTAAAAACTCCTTTTTTTAGCTTAATAAGAAAAAGAGCCGGCTGGCTTATCATTCTGTTCCTGAGTGAAATGCTAACCACAACAGCAATGGGACATTTTCAATCGGAACTGGATGCAGCGATCGTATTGTCTTTGTTTGTTCCGCTTATTATGTCGAGCGGTGGTAACAGTGGCTCACAGGCAGCTACTCTTATCATTCGCGCAATGGCTTTGAATGAGCTGAGTCCAAAACGGTGGTGGTATGTTATGAGACGGGAAATTTTCTCAGGTTTGACACTCGGTATTATATTGGGCACGCTCGGATTCATTCGAATCACCATCTGGCAGGAATTGCATTGGGCCGATTATGACCCCAGGCATCATGGAGCACACTGGTATCTTGTTGCCATCACAGTTTTCTTTTCGCTGATCGGAATTGTATTATGGGGAACTCTTAGCGGGTCAATGATCCCTATTGTTTTGAAACGATTCAAGGTTGATCCGGCTACTTCTTCTGCTCCGTTTGTAGCTACGCTTGTTGATGTTACAGGGCTGATCATTTATTTTACAATCGCCGCGGTTATTTTAAAAGGAACATTATTATAAAAGCAAATTGAGCAAATGCTGATACTTGTTATTGAGGACGATAAGCGTTTGGCTGGTCTTATAAAACGGGGCCGGGGGGTGAGACTTATGTAAAGAGCATTTCGAATGAATAAATTCAGGTGGCATGATGACTACATTAACAAAAAAAATTGCGAGCCGACTTCCTTTTTTGAATAAAAGCAATGGCGATGATGGCATCGCTTCAGGTCTCAAAAAAATTGCCACTGCAAACGATAAAATTTGTCTCGGGCTGTTAACAACTCAACATGAAGGACTCACTCCTGGCGATGTAGAAGAAAGACAGGAGTTATATGGTTTAAATGAGATCAGCCATGAAAAGGCACCGGCATGGTATATTCAATTATTGCATGCGTTTATTACGCCTTTCAATGGTGTGTTATTTTTTGTTGCCGTTATATCGCTGATAACAGATGTATGGCTGGTAGGTCCTGATGAAAAAGATTATAAAACAGTGACGCTGCTTTCAATTATGGTTTTGCTAAGCTCATTGATAAGGTTTTGGCAGGAATTCAGAAGCAACAAGGCGGCAGAGCGATTGAAGAGTATGGTTAAGACCACTGCCACTGTTTTACGCCAGGGGCAAGGTAAAAGGGAAATTAATATTGAAGAGCTGGTTCCCGGTGATATCGTTTTTCTTTCGGCCGGTGATATGATACCGGCCGATTGCAGGATACTACAGTCTAAGGATTTGTTTGTAAGCCAATCCATTCTTTCAGGTGAATCGCTACCTGTTGAAAAAAGGGAATTTCAGGTTGAAGATCCGGATAATAAATCATTGCTTGATCTTGACAATATTTGTTTCATGGGAACAAATGCAATGAGCGGTGCTGCAACAGCCGTGGTAATTACAACTGGAAATCAAACATACTTCGGTTCAATCAGTAAATCTCTTACAGGGAAACGGACAGAAACGAGTTTTGATAAAGGAGTGAATAGTGTAAGCTGGCTTTTGATCCGGTTTATTTTTGTGATGGTTCCGTTGGTTTTTTTGATCAATGGGTTTACTAAAGGCAATTGGCTTGAAGCTTTTTTGTTCGCTATTACAGTCGCAGTTGGCCTTACTCCTGAAATGCTTCCGATGATCGTCACAACAAATCTCGCGAAGGGCGCTGTAAACATGAGCAAGCGCAAAGTGATTGTTAAACGCCTCAACGCTATCCAGAATATCGGGGCAATGGATATTTTATGTACTGATAAAACCGGCACACTCACATTGGATAAAAT
>JBIOGV010000321.1:0-4148 GCA_044448365.1 Chitinophagales bacterium | reverse complement strand
GATTCTACAATCGTACTATTGACTTCTATAATTCTATTGGGAATCAACCCGTGGGCTTGTCGGTGCATTTCTTCGACTGCATCCTGGGTGGGTGCGTCAATGAGGCAAAACACATTTCCACGCTCTTCGTCTATCCAGTAGGTCATGCATTTGCAACCATGTTCTGCCTGGTGGATCATATCGAGCCTGTGAGCTTCTGCAACGGCTCTGGCCCTGACCCCTGGCAGAATATGTACATCCATGTATATAGGCATAATTCCCTTTTACTATTTATGAAGATAATATTTTTTTGAACCTGTGTATACAAGGTTTTTTAGCGAAGAAGCATTAGTTATATGATTAATAACTTCTGCTCAACCTTATATACAAGCGGGATTTGTTAGTGAGAGAGATGGCTTACAAAAAAGATATTGCCATGCACATTATGGGAATGGATTTAAAGGAGACTTGTCACCAACAAACCAGATATGTCCGAATGGATCAATAAATCCTCCTTGCCTGTGAATGCCCCAGGGTACTTTATGATTCCTTATATTGTCAAACCGGCCATTAGCGCCTGTTTGTACAGCACGTGCAATGAACGAGTCGGGATCATCGCAAAATACTTCCACCCTTGTTGATGTGATACCTGATTTTTCAGGGCTTTCCCATCCGTTATTTGCCGGCTCACCAACAAAAAAAGCTGCACCTTCGATCGCCAAACCGGCAACTGAGCCCAAACTCCACAGCACAGTAGCACCAAGCGCCTTTTTATACCAATCTACAGCCGCAGGTGCATCGGCAACCGCCAGCATTACTGATATGAATAATCCTGTGTTTTTTATTTCATCACTTTCGTTCTTTGTCATGGGATGATCTTTGAATATAAATTTATGGTATTAGCAACAGATTTGAAGTTGAAAACTAATACTGGCTTGCGCGGGGTTCAAACAATTTTTTATTATGCATCTGTAACGATGCAATATGCACCCCGCAGCCTGGTTATTTAGTAATAGGGCTTCCCGGATCAAAGGAACAACTGGCTAAAAATGCCGGCCTGTTCAGGAATTGATCATTGAGCGCTTTCTAAAAGCTCTTCTTTCTCCATGAAAATTTTAGGATGAGTGCCTAAAAATGGAAGCAGAAAAGAAATTATAAGACCTGCTATTGCTTCTATACCTAACAACAGTCCCTTGACCCCCGACATTACCGGGCCTTCCTTGAAAAAAAGATCAAAGGCAATTGCGCCCAGTGTCAGTAATAAAGCCAGGAAAATAAAAAACAATTCTCCTCTTTTTGATAATTCTACCATTCCCAAAAAAACAAACCCGGCACATGTCAATAACAAAGGAACAGCAATAAAAATGATCGATGGTTCAATAAAACTGAGTCCTTTAAAGCCGGTTAGTCTTCTGTATTGAACAGTATAAATCACTATAAGTATAGCAGCGATGATACCACAAATTAATCCTGCAATCAATGCTCTTGAGAAACTCGATTCTCTTGCATGTCTATCTTTTATTTTCATAACCATTATTTATATGTGATTAAGTTACCTTGATATTTGCTAAAAATTAATGACCTCTGTCATTACCCCGGTATTTTTTTATCTCACAACTACAGCCCGGATTTGAAATCAATCACGATACCAATTTGCTTATATTTATATTTCCTGGGTAGCTTTAGATAGAAGTAATATCTGTTGCCATGGAACTGATAGGCGTATAGCCCGTTATTCCAGGACGAATACATGAATAAAAAAACTATCATACTGCCTGTCGCATGCCTGCTTGCTGCATTGGTCGCGCAAAGCCAGGGAACTATTGATAGTAACAGGGCAACAGTTTATACGATCACCAACTATGGCGCTGTTGCGGATGGTAAGACTTTGAATACAGCGGCTATTCAAAAAACAATAAATGACTGTCATCAGCATGGTGGAGGAACCATAGTGATCCCTACCGGTAATTTTGTGACCGGTACCCTCAGGTTATACAGTAATATGAACCTGTATTTTGAACCTGGTTCTGCACTGACAGGCAGCACAGACAATAAAGATTATCAATACCAAAAAGATTTTGGATTTGGCGGGTTGGGTGCTGGCAATAGAACCGGTATACTCGTGGCTCATGATGAACAAAACATTTCTATTTCAGGATCCGGCTCGATAAAAGGTAATGGCGAATCATTCATGTACATGGACAGCCTGCAGTATGGAATGGATTTTAAACTGGAATATACGAGACAAAAAAATGATTACATGAATCCGAAATATGGCCGTGATGATGGTCCAGTATTGTGGAAAGGCAGTTACGAAGAACGGGCTGGTGTAATGGCTATGTTCTCCGATTGCAAAAATGTTACGATCAGCAATATTCATTTTGAAGACTCGCCTAACTGGACGGTGGCATTTTTGAATTCAGAAAATATAAAAATAAACGGCGTTACGATTGGTAACAACATGAGCATTCCCAACAGCGATGGTATCGATCTGTACGATTCAAAAAACATCACCATTTCCAATTGTACGATTCAATCCGGTGATGATGCCATTGCCGTGATCAGTTCAAATAATATTACAGCAACCAATTGCATTTTACATTCACGGTCCAGCGGCATACGCGTTGGGTACAATGTATACAACGGCAATAATTCAGGAAACCTTTTGTTTAATAATATCAGCATCTACGATTCAAACAGGGGCATAGGTATTTTTCAGCGACAAAAAGGAGACATGGAAAACATGATCTTTTCAAATATAATTATCAATACACGCTTACATTCCGGTCAGTGGTGGGGACATGGAGAGCCGATTCATATTTCCTCTGTTCCCGGTTTGGGAAGTAAGGAAACAGGAACCATCAGTCACATTCACTTCTCAAACATTATCGCTTCGTCTGAATCAGGCATATTGATCTATGCTTCAGCAAAAGGACTTATACATGATATCTCTTTTGACAATATCGATCTGTCAATAAAACAAAGCAATCTTGCCAACGGGTATGGCGGCAATATAGATCTGAGACCCACAAATGATATTGCCATCGGCATTTTCAGACATTCAACCCCCGCTTTTTTTTCTTACAAGGGCGATAACCTGGCAATAAAAAATATGATGGTGCATTGGGGTAAAGAACTTCCGGATTATTTTACTCATGCCGTCGAATGTGAAAATTTCGAAAATATGATCATTGACGGTTTACAGGAGCAAGCACAGGACAACAAACACGTCGCAGCGACGACAGTTTACCTGCATAAAGGCAAAACATCAAATGTAAAAGGAGTTACTTCAACGGACAGCGGAAAAACGCTGGTACTAAAAGATGATAAAGAATAAAAACTATTTAAAATTAGAGAAACAAAATTTACTACTAGTACCGATTAAAAGAAATAATCATCCGGCACCTTAAAATACAAAACTGGAATATTTTAAGGAAGACTGTTTTTCAAAATATAAAATTGACCTGGCCCGGAATTATTTTTTCTTTAGCAGCTTCAAAATAGTTTGCTGATTTTTCAGAATCAGGTCAAGAGTTTTTTGATTCTTCAGGATATGTTTTTGGTTATTGATAATGGCTTTCTGATTGGAAAGAATTGTACCCTGGTTTCCTTTTAAAGATTTTTGGTTATTAACAATGGTTTTCTGATTTTTTGTGATCACATCCTGGTTCTTGAGAACAGCGCCCTGGTTTGTTTTAATGGTACCCTGGTTCTTAAGAATTACATCCTGGTTTTCTTTTAACATACCCTGGTTGCCTTTAATGGCGTCCTGGTTGTTTTTAATTGTTTCCTGATTACTCTTGATCGTTTCCTGGTTATTTACAACGAGGTCGTTGTTTTGACTGTCATCCATTTTCATTTATTTTAAACATTAAGAAATAGGTTCTTTTGGAGATCTTGAATTATTTAAAGGTATACAATTTCAAAATCAACTTTAATAACAGGAAACAAAGTGCAGGATGATTTTGATCAATGGATACTTACTGATCGGGGTTGCGGAATTTTTGCAACATCAATTTTGGCAGGTTTTATTACCTCCGGTACAAAATCACGATCAATCAGCTCATTCATCGGTATCCGTTTTGTAAGAAGACCCATCTTTAATCCCATATCCTCTATCTGCTGAAGGTCTTCATCTGTAGGTGTCAGTTTCACATAACTCACACGGT
>JBIOGV010000320.1:0-4153 GCA_044448365.1 Chitinophagales bacterium | reverse complement strand
TTTTTTTGCAATCGACAGGTAGGCACCATTATTTTTAGGAGGTTTATTATTTTTCGCATCAATTACTTCCCGGAATTTTTCTAAAAAAAATCCCGCTGTTAGCGGGATCAATTTTTTAATCTATGCTCTTTTTTTCTCCGGTGCTTTGCGCTTCGCTTTTTTTAATGCCGCAGCGATTGTTTTACTTAAATTCTCAAAACTAGGTTTGCCGGTAAAAAGCTCATCGTTTATAAAAAATGCAGGTAACTCCTTTACACCGCGATCAATCCCTTCTTTCAGATCATCCTGTACCTGCCAGCCATACTTGCCGTTTACAAGATCCTCTAAAAATTTTTTATTACTGATACCCGCTTCTCTTGAATGCAGTTTTAAACTAACAGTACCCAATTGTCGGCGATTCTGGAATAAAATATTATGCATTTCCCAAAACTTGCCATCCTGGACAGCTGCAACAGCAGCTTCACTGGCTTTCAAACTACGTTGATGTATACGTGTTTGAGGGAAATGGCGAAAATTAAATTTTAATTTTCCATCATATTCTTCCAACAATTGTTTTACTACTTCATTTGCTTTGGCACAGGCTTCGTTTTCATATTCGCCAAATTCCATGAGTGTTACGAGTGCATCTTCATCGCCGACAAATACATCCCTTGGTTCAATGATTATTTCAATTTCTTTTTTAAATGCCATAGTTTAACTACTCCTTTCCCACCAAAAGCGGGACTTTTATGAAGTCGCTTTTTTTGTTTTCTCCTTTAAAGAACTTTTTTGAGCCACTTCGTTTCTAAATACGACTGTATTGTCAAAAACATCAACTAATACAGGTTGAGATTTATCGATTTCACCCGCCAAGATACGCCTGCTAAGCTGATTTACGATCTCTTTTTGTATAAGCCGTTTCAATGGTCTTGCACCAAATTGAGGATCAAAGCCTTGTTCAGCCAAAAAATCCAGGGCATAGTCGCTGAATTGCAGGTGAATGCCACTTTGAGCCACAAGCCGTTTCAGGCTATTCAACTGAATATTCACAACTCCCCTGATCTCGTTTTTAAGCAGGGGCTGGAATAAAATAATCTCGTCTACCCTGTTCAAAAATTCTGGACGAATGGTTTGGCGAAGCAAATTCATTACCTCCACTCTTGTTCTATTAACAATTTCCTCCTTGTTTCGTTCATTTATGTCTTCAAAATTTTCCTGGATGATCTGGCTCCCGAGATTGCTTGTCATTATGATAATGGTGTTTCTGAAATTAACCACCCTACCCTTGTTATCAGTTAACCGCCCATCGTCAAGGACCTGGAGCAAAACGTTCCAGACATCGGGATGAGCTTTTTCAATTTCATCCAGCAGAACTACACTATATGGTTTGCGGCGAACAGATTCTGTTAACTGCCCGCCTTCATCATAACCGACATAGCCAGGGGGTGCGCCTACCAAGCGACTTACCGTATGTTTTTCCTGGTATTCACTCATATCAATACGAGTCATCATGCTTTCATCATCAAATAAATATTCGGCAAGGGCCTTTGCCAGCTCAGTTTTCCCAACACCTGTTGTACCCAGGAAGATAAAGGACCCAATTGGTTTTTTGGGATCATGTAATCCCGCACGACTACGACGAATCGCATCGGCTACGGCCGTAATAGCCTCATCTTGCCCTACTACCCTTTCATGTAAATGCTTTTCAAGATCAAGCAGTTTTTCTTTTTCACTTTGCAGCATTCGTGAAACGGGGATACCAGTAGCCTTTGCAACGTTCTCAGCTATATCTTCCGCATCCACCTCTTCCTTCAACATACGTTTTTCGCTAATGGCCTCAAGTTGTTTACTGTATTGCGCTATTTGTTTTTCCTGTTCTTTTATTTTCCCATAACGTATCTCGGCAACCTTACCATAATCACCGTTACGTTCGGCTTGCTCTGCCTGTAATTTCAAACTTTCAATTGCGGCTTTCCCGTTCTGTACTTTTTCCACGATCTCCTTTTCCTCTTTCCATTTTGCTTTGAACGTATCTCTTTCTACAGAAAGATTGGCAATTTCCGTGTTCAGCTCTTTTAGTTTTTCAACATCATTCTCCCGTTTTATGGCTTCTCTTTCAATTTCCAGTTGGCGTATTTGTCTTTCAAGCTTATCCAATTCTTCCGGCATACTGTTCATCTCCAAACGAAGCTTGGCAGCACTTTCATCGATAAGATCAATAGCCTTGTCAGGCAAAAAGCGATCTGTTATATAACGGTTAGACAATTCAACTGCAGCAATGATTGCTTCATCCCTGATCCGGACATGGTGATGTGTTTCATACCTGTCCTTTAATCCACGCAAAATTGAAATGGCATCCTCAACTGATGGTTCATTGATCATAACTTTCTGAAAACGGCGTTCAAGAGCCTTGTCTTTTTCAAAATATTTTTGATACTCATTTAAGGTAGTCGCACCAATAGCTCTTAATTCACCACGGGCAAGAGCCGGTTTTAAAATATTAGCCGCATCCATTGCACCCTCACCTCCGCCTGCACCTACAAGGGTATGTATTTCGTCAATAAAAAGAATGATCTCGCCTTCACTGGTACTCACTTCTTTGATCACAGCTTTTAACCTTTCTTCAAACTCACCTTTATATTTTGCACCGGCAATCAGCTGGCCCATGTCCAATGTATAAATGATCTTTGACTTGAGATTTTCAGGCACATCTCCATTAACGATTCGCATGGCCAGTCCTTCGACGATGGCTGTTTTACCAACGCCGGGTTCGCCTACTAAGATTGGATTATTCTTGGTTCTGCGGGAAAGTATGTGCAAGGTTCTGCGAATCTCCTCATCACGCCCGATCACTGGATCAAGCTTGCCCTGCCTGGCTAATTCATTTAAATTCTTTGCATATTTATTCAGGGAATTAAATTCCTGGGTTTGCGTTTGAGACGTTACTGTGTCTCCTTTTCTTAATTCCCTGATAGCAGCGATCAAACCTTTTTCAGTGAGACCTGCATCCTTTAATAATTTAGCTGATGCATCATTGCCTTGTACAACTGCCAGTAATAAATGCTCTGGTGTTATAAATTCATCACCAAATTGTTTTAATACAGCACCTGCGCGTAACACAATATTATTTGCATCGCGGCTAATTGATTGTGCAGCATCACCGTTTGTCTTGGGCAATTTATTGATCAGTTCATCCAGTTTAGTCTGAACAAGATTCAGGGTCACGTTATTTTTCTTTAATAGATAATCTACAGCAGAATCCTCCTGTCCGAGCAAGGCCTTTAAAATGTGCTCGGTTTCAATATTCGGATTCTTTGTATTAAAAGCAATCTGCTGAGCTTGTTGAAAGGCTTCAGCTGCTTTTATTGTAAAATTTCCAAGATTCATATAATTAGTTCGAGTTTATTATTTAGTGTGCTTCTGATTTTGCAAATCCATTTATGCTAATTCTAAAATTGGTAACATAAAATTCCAATAACTTTAAACCCTGTTTGCAAATCATAATCCAAGCCAAAATTCCCGTAACTATGGCATATAAAAACTTCTCCATCTGCATCAACGTCATAAGTTTATTGGTCTTCCTGTTATTATTACAGCCGGTTTTTGGCCAGCAAAATTTCAGTGATCTTGACGACCTTCTTAAACAAAAGCAAAAACTGCTGGGTAAGGACTTTGTGGTTATGCTCTGGAAAAAGGATGATACGCTTGTTTACAAAAAAGAAATTGGTGATTTCAACAGCAAAACTCAGGCCCCGATCGCAAGTTGCAGTAAATGGCTAACCGCCGCCCTCGTAATGACCTTTGTTGATGAAGGTAAACTTTCACTTGACGATAAAGTAGCAAAATGGCTTCCCGAATTCGAGAAATATGGCAAAAATTATATCACGATCCGCGACTGTCTTTCGCACATGACCGGCATTCGCTCAGAACCTATTACCATGCTAAAATTTCTTGAACGAAAAAAATTTAGTTCATTGGAAGATGAAGTAAATTCTTTTGCAGCTAAGGATATCCAGGCAAATCCCGGAACAGAATTTCGTTACAGCGAGATAGGGTTAAATACTGCGGGCAGAATTTTAGAGATCATCAGCAAAAAGAAATTTGACATATTGGCGAGACAGAGATTGTTTGTACCATTGAACATGAGAAGGACGAGTTTCAGCAATCTTGATGG
>JBIOGV010000319.1:0-4189 GCA_044448365.1 Chitinophagales bacterium | reverse complement strand
CACCGCATTGGAATATTATAATAGTGACTGGCATATTTATAAATACGAAGAATCAGAAATGAAAACGATCCATGTAAAAGAAATGAAAAGACAGGCCACAGATGTGATGACCGACCAGATCGCTATTTATTTACATTCATTGGGAGCATAAACTTCACCCTTCCCCTCTTCACAAGTGGAGAGGAAGTGTTGCTGCGAAGCAGGAACGGGGTGAGGGATCACTAAATTTAAAAATCACTCGATGAAAATTTTTTATGCCGTGCAGGCAACCGGCAATGGACATATCAGCAGGGCTATGGAATTGTTGCCTTATCTTGAACAATATGGAACCGTTGACATTTTTTTGAGCGGAGCAAACAGTTCTCTTGTCTTGAACGCACCGGTAAAGTATCGAAGCAACGGCTTAAGTCTTTTCTATAATTGCTCGGGTGGTTTGGATTACTGGAAGATCATGAAAGGCTACCAGCCTTTCAAAATAAAAAAAGAAATCCATGAATTACCGGTTGAGAAATATGACCTGGTGATAAACGATTTTGAATACATTACTGCCACATCCTGTGCAAAGAAAAAAATCCCTTCTGTGCAATTCGGTCACCAGGGAAGTTTTCAATCATATAAAACACCCAGGCCAGCCAGCAAAAGTTCTGTGGGAGAATGGATCCTTAAAAATTATGCAAGAGCAACGCACCACATCGGTCTGCATTTTGAAAAATATGATACTTTCATTTTTCATCCTGTTATAAAAAAGGAAATACTGGAATCAGAACCGACAGATAAAAATTATATCACGGTTTATCTTCCGTCTTATTGCGAACCGCAGTTAGAAGAAATTTTTCATCCACTTAAAGAATCCAGGTTCCAAATATTTTCTAAAGAAACAATTCAATTAAAAACTTCCGGCAATATTCAATTTATTCCTGTTGACAGATCTTTATTCAATCAGAGCCTGGTCCATTGCACAGGAATCATTACCGGTGGCGGTTTTGAAACACCTGCCGAGGCAATACATCTTGGCAAAAAAATTATTTCTGTCCCTATTCGCGGACAATATGAGCAGGTTTGTAATGTAGCAGCGTTAGAAAAACTTGGAGTTACTTGTCCCAAAGCGATTGATGAAAATTTTTCTTCAACATTTTATAAATGGATACAGGAAAAAAACTCCGTTTGTATTGACTACAGTAAAACAATCCCTGCAACATTGGAATATCTTTTCACATTACATGACAAGATGAAAGTGAATAAGGAAGAAGTAGAATTGGCAGTGGAATGATGCCACAGATTGCACGGATGAACACAGAAAGGAATATTTAAATATCCGTGAAAATTTGTGCCATCTGTGGTCATAAAATTCTCTTATTCACACATCACATCGCAATAGATTGTATCAATGCTTTCAGCTTATCAGCTGATTTGTGCAGCAATAATTTTTCGTTGTGATTGATCTGTAATGTTAGTGTTTCTCTTACTCCGTTCCTGTCAACGATACAGGGCACACCGAGATAAACATCGCTTACACCATGATAGTCGGTGAGCAGCGTGGACACATTAAGGACAGCGGCTTCGTTTTTTAATATGGCCGTGCAAATGCGATCCAGCGCAAGAGCAATCGCATAATAAGTGGCGCCCTTGGCCCTGATGATCCTGTATGCAGCATCCCGGGTGCTTGCAAATATTTCTTCTTTTTCTTCCTCGCTCAATAATATTTCTGAGCCGGCAATATTGGCAAGACTCCATAACGGAAGTTCAGAATCGCCATGCTCGCCAATGATGTGTGCATGTATGCTTCGTGAATCTATGCCCAGTTGATTGCCGATAAGATACCTGAAGCGGGCGCTGTCAAGCAAGGTGCCGGAACCAATAACCCGATGGGCAGTCCAGCCGGATTTCTTCCATGTAAAATAACTCATGATGTCAACCGGGTTGCTGGCGATAAGCAAAATGCCGTTGCCGGAATGCTTAAGCACCTCATCTGTTATACTTTCATAAATAGCCACATTGCGTTTCAACAGATCGATCCTTGATTCACCCGGACGTTGCGACACACCCGCTGTAATGATTATAATGTCTGCTTCACTGCAATCTTCATAACTGCCGGCCCATACTTTTGATTTTCCTAAAAATGGAAGCCCGTGATTCATGTCAAGCGCATCACCAAAGGCTTTTTCTTTATTGGCATCTATCAGCACCAGTTCATCCATTCTTTCCCTCAGCAATAAAGTATAGGCAGTGGTTGAGCCCACGGCCCCTACACCAATAATTACAATTCTTGTTTTCTTTGAAACTGGTGGCATTGGTTTTCGTTTGAAAATGTTTCGCTATATAAATCCTTCACAGTCAAAATTACTCAATCCGCTAACTTAATATGGCTGTAGTGATTATTTTTTGCCACCAAGACACAAAGGCTCAAAGTCACACAAAGGCTTAGCGCAGCTTGGTGTCTTAGCGCCTTTGCGGCAAGGAAAATGCTATTAAGATTAGCCGATCGTAAAAAGATAAAAGTCTTCGAGGTCTATTCAGAAAAAGCCGTTGAGTTTATTTTTTTTTGCCAGCATGACCTCATCCTCTGACTCCTTCTCCAAATGGAGAAGGAGAAGTCCTGGATTGCAATGATGAGCATTTTGTTCTTCCACTTCAGCAAAAGAAAATTACTCAGCACAAGTATTTTGTTGAAGTGTCAGCACTAATGTTGAAAGAAGATTTACAGTTCGACCTCCCTCTCTTTCAGGAGAGGGAATGAGGGTGAGGTTTTGTTGTGTTTATTTTTTTGCCGATGAGTTCTTCACATAGTCCAAAACCCAGGGTCATACCTGCACCACCCAGGCAATTAACAATCGTTACTCCTTCTTCCGGTTGAAGGATCAATTCCGTTTCACCATTCGTGAGTTTTGGATAAATGCCATTCCAGGTTTCAATGATGGTTTCATCTTTGAAACGTGCAAACTTTTTTAGATAATTCAATATCATCCGGTTGATGAAATGCTTGTCAAAAGGATCATGTGTTGATCCATATTCATGAGAGTCGCCAATCGTTAATTCACCAGCCTGGTTTTGGGATACCATTACATGGATACCCCATTTCAAATAGTCCGGATATTCTTTTTCAAAAAAATTTTTTAATAAAGGCAAGGACTCAGCAGCGGCAAAGGATTTATAATGTACCAATGATAACCCGCCACACAGTGCCGGGCCGATACGTTCATTGTTGGGCTGAGCGGTCATTCGCATCATTTGTAGTTTGCATTTAATAACAGGTATGGCAGAATAAAAGGAAGGATATAAAGTTTCAAAATCAGCCCCAGAGCAAACATATATTTCATCAGCCTGGAATTCTTCATCGGCAGTAAAAACGGATGGATAATTAATTTCAGTAACGGCTTTCCCCCACAAAAATTCCACTCCATATCTTTCCTGCAAGTAACCCGGAATGGTTTGTATCGCCTCCCTCGGATCAACAATTATTTCCTGCGAACTGTACAAACCTCCCAATAAACCTTCTTTTACAATTGCTGAGGAATGTTGCATTGCAGCACCTGGTGAGAGCAAGCTATATTGACGATGCCTGTACACTTCTGCTAATTCACAAAGCACATCCCATTCATGATTGTTATAGGCAAGATGCATTGATCCCACTTTATCATGCCAGATGCCTGCATCATTACATATTTCTTTCCAAATGTTCGCTGAGAGCAAAGCTCTTTCATACAATTTACCATCGGGCTGACCAATTGGCCAGATCATTCCAAAATTCCTGATAGATGCACCAATGGCCCTATCACTTCTTTCAATAATCTTAACATCGTATTTTCTTATGACCAATGCTCTCGCAACAGCAAGACCTGCAATGCCCGCCCCCACAACGATTGCTGATTTATGCATACCCTAAATTTGGAGAAGTTGTAAAATACTTTTGATATTTTCTTTTGAAATAAATGGACGAAAGAATGGTAAGTCCTGTTCCCAATGCTGAAATTGCCAGGATCATTTTTACAAAAAAATCACTGTACGAAATATTCGCATTACCGAAATTTTTTACCAGTAATACCACATCACTTCCCAAATAACCAAAGGAATCGGCCACATAAATAATGAACCCCGCTGTACTGATATAACGGAAGCTTGCGATCAGTCGTTCAAACAACATACAATTGAAAGGAACATAGCCCATGTACAATCCCATCCCTGTGATCGT
>JBIOGV010000318.1:0-4190 GCA_044448365.1 Chitinophagales bacterium | reverse complement strand
TTCCAGCTATCACTCATCTTTTCAAAATTCACCAAAATATTTCCATTGGGGTGAGGAATGGCACCGCTTGCATGAGTGAGTACACCTAAATGCGGGACAATTTTTATTTTTTTAAAACCCGGTGCGTCGCTATCAATACCGAGAACGATGCGGTACAATTCTATATTTGGACTTGCACCCCATGCATGACAATCGGAACGCGTGTTATTGATGTCCGAGATCTCCGCCCATGTTGTCATCCCCGTTGCCAAATTTTTTTTCCATACGTCCAGCCAATTCAGATAATCGTTACCGAATCCAGCTTTCGTCAGTGCCTGGTAAACATAAAATTTAAAATAGATGGTAGCCTGAGTTAGAATTGTATCGGTCATTATTTTTTTGGCGAGGGCAGTTGCTTCTGCTTCGCTTACCACACCAGTTAAAATTGCCAATGAATTTGTGTGTTGTGAAAAAACATCTTTGTCATCAGTATCCGCAAAAAGTTTTTTTTCTTCATCCCAATATTTTTTTTGAATGGTTTGTTTTAGTTGCACGGCAGCAGTCTCATATTGTTTTGCATATTCTTTCATGCCCAGATTATTTTCCAATTCAGCAGCTAATTCATATGCCCATAACAATTGCAGGTCAAGAGCTGCAGAATTGCCATCTTTGCCAAAGGGTGCTGAGCCTGCATTCCAGCCCTTTGTTTCACACCAGTCAGTAAAATTCCAGTAAGGTAAATTTTTTAAAGAACAATCAGCTTGCTGGTATTGATTAAAGAACCACAATACCTGCCGGATACCAGGCAATTTACTTTTTACAAATGCTTCATCATTGCGATACATCCAGTAATCATGTATCATTCCGATCCACCATAAAGAAAATGGAGGTATCTCCTGCGCATTGGCAGTGGGATAGCGGCTCAATGTTGCACCTTCAGCCATTCGTGAATCATCAAGCAGAGTGATCGCATTTCGCATTAGCTTGTCATCTCCACTGTTATAGATTGATACCAGGCATTGGATCCGCGTATCACCCACATATTGCAATTGCTCATAGTAAGGACAATCCATGTACGTTTCCATGGCACAGGAACGTGCCGTACGCCAACCTGTTTCCAGGATTTTATCGAGGGTATCATTGCCTGCATCAAACTTCGCATTCATTGTAAAAGGATACCCGGTAAAAATCCCGTAAAGGTCATCTATAACCAGTGGCTCATCTTTTGTTATTACCTGTACTTGCATATAACGATAGGTTCGCCACCATAGTGAACTGAATTCCTGCCCCTCACTTCCATCAGAGATCAAACTATCCTTCACACCAATAAATCTTTTTCCGTTAATCTCATTCCTGTTTCCTTTTTGATGTAACATTCTCCAATCTTTTTGATTCGGTTCTTCAACATACAAACCTTCTGCATAGCTTAATGTTATTGCAGCATTCTTTCCTTTGCTGAATTGAAGTACAGGATAAGCATCCGTTAAAAAACCCTGGTCAAGTAAAATGGAAGCGCTCGAATTTGCATGGATAATAAACGGGTTTTTTTGTGAAGGAAAATTTCCCGGCAGTTGAAAGACATCCGTTCTCCGGACTTTTTGTAAACGTTGCGGAATTAATTCCATTTGAGGAATTGTTCTTGGCACGAGCATCCATCCCAAACCAAAACCGAATGCTCCTTTTGGCAAACCCTGGGTTATTTGTTCTGCAGAAGACCAGCCACTATCATCGAAGTTTGCATTCTTCCAATCTTTCAAAGCCTTATTATAATTGATCGTTTCTCCCGGGCCTGCTACATAGTAAGTATAAATAAGATCAGGCTCCTTCGGATTGTAACTATTGTCACGCCTGCATTTCCATGTTTTATCAGTATTGATCATTTTTTTATCGTCACCATCGCCTTTTAAGATAAACCCAGTCTGGTAACTGATCTGTGCTTCCGGTCGCAGATCACCATAATTCCATACAATGGCGGAAACTGCATTCGTCCCTGTTTGCAGGTAAGGGGCAAGGTCAACCGTTTCATAGTTCCATTGAAAAATATCACCGCGGGCTGGGCCGAGAGAAACAAATTTTCCGTTCACGAATAATTTATAACGATTGTCTGCAGACGCATGTACAATAAATGAAGCGGGTTTTGCAGAAAGTATAACTGTTTTTCTAAATTGATAAACGCCGTAATCATGTATCGGTTCACCAGGAACGTGGATCCAGTAGGCATCCCATGGTTTTGATAAAAGATTTGTGGTTTGCGAATGTAAAATTGAAAATGAAAAAATAAAAAAACAGGTAAAAAGGTTTTTTAACCGACACGTTGAAGACATAGCCATTGTTTTGTTGTCGTAAATGTATTAAGAAATTGCTGGTGAAGGCATCTGTTGCGTTGTATATATCGATCCCTATTTAGATATAAACAGCATAAAGCTTGATTAAAATCATCTTCAAAGCTGTCTTATAAAAGTAATTTTATTCAAATTGTTATATGAAACCTGCAATACTGTGCGGTTGTTTTACAATTACAGTCCTTTTTGCTCTTAGTCAAAATGGTTCACACAGTCAGGAAGAAAATGTAACCCTGCAAAATATTTCAAACGATACTGTTCTGATCAACTTAGCAAATACTTATTTTAAACAGATCAGATCAATATCCGATAAAGACCATGGAAAATTCTGGGGGTTACCCATCTATGGACCTATCATGATTGTAGATCCCGATAAACGGATCATTTATGCTAATGAGCAGGACAATCTGAATAGTTTGGTCAGAATTAAAGATATCTATATTGGCATTTTGCCGGATACGGAAGCTGTTGCCAATACATCAATTAGTTGGAGAGGGAAAAGATGGACAATGCTGATATGGGGATCGCTCTCAAAAAATGATCTGAAACGAAACCGCCTCGTTTTTCATGAATTATTTCATAGCATACAAGATGAGTTGGGCTTACCATTAAAAGGAGGCTTTTCAGATCACCTGGATCAAAAGGAAGGGCGAATTTATTTCAGACTGGAACTTGAAGCTTTAAAATCGGCCTTAGCCAATCATGGACATAAAAGAAAAAAGGATCTGCAAAATGCTTTTAATTTCCGAATGTTCCGATATCAATTATTTCCGAATGCAAAAGAAATGGAATCGGCTTTGGAGTGGAGCGAAGGATTAGCTGAATTTTCAGGAGTCAGCCTGAGCAAAATAAATGAAGGCACAAAAAATTTATATCTCGGGAATTTGATCGATTCCGCGACTATTTTTTATCCATCATTTATGAGAAGTTTCGCATACATAACCGGTCCGGTTTATGGCCAGTTATTAAGTGAAAAGAATCCCGGTTGGCAGAGGCGTATAACATCACAAGACGATTTTTCAAAACTTATTTTAAAAAAGTATCGCTTGAAACAGGTTCATGATTTATCCGGGGCAGTGGCTTTGGAGTTTAATAATTACAACGGAACTGTAATTAAACAAGAAGAAGAAAAGAAAGAGCAGGTAAGGATTGAACAGGTAGATAAGATCAGAAAAAAATATACGGATGCACCCGTTTTAATAATTCCATTTTCAAATAAGGCCACAGGAAGCTTCGGTCCAAATAATATAATTAAAATATCCGGGAGCGAAACTTTCTATGAATCACTGGAGCTCATTGACAGTTTTGGCAGGCTGACTATTAATAAGGGGGGCTTGAAGGACTATTCAAAAAAGCAAGTGAGGGTTTCTTTGCCTGATCTGGCTGTTCCCAATCAACCAATTATTAAAACCGATGAATGGGAATTGCAATTAAATAAAGGCTGGAAGCTCGTCCCGGGCCCAAATAAGAATTTGATTGTGATGCAGCAATAGACAGATGATCTCAATAAGCTTAAATTATTTTTTTCAAACATTTCCACTGTTGTTTCTCCGTGATCATTTGCGCATCCTTTAATATTAGAAGGCGGGTTTATTTACAAGGCTTTTTAAATAGGGGCTTGTGATCTCATTTTCTGTTATGTCTGATAAACCTTTAAGAGCTTTCAGCTTTATTGCCAGTTCCTTCATCGATTTTATAGCAATTTTTAAAAAACCCGGACCCAGGCTGACTCTTGCAACTCCCATTTCTTTCAAGATATTCAGTGTTGGAATACCATCCATAACCAGCACATTAACCGGCATCTGAAGTTGTTCAACGGTTTTTTTTATGTCTTCTTCACTGTTCATTGTGATCGGGTAAAAGCAATCA
>JBIOGV010000317.1:0-4192 GCA_044448365.1 Chitinophagales bacterium | reverse complement strand
GATATTTCATATCATCAAGTGCGCGCTTTAGCAACAGCATTCCGTCAGCAATAAATTTACCCGTGAAATGTTTGGCACTGTACTCGAGCCATCCTTTTTCGTACTGCCAGGGTAAAAGCTTTCTTGCAATGGGTATATGCGGCTCCATGATGAAATGTGGTTTGTTTTCATCATTCAGTTTCATGAGTCGTTGCGCCTGGCTGCGAATCTCCTTGACCAGGTTTTGTACCGGCATCTTCGATGTTACATTAATATATATGGTATGACTTGGAAAACTTCCGTAATCTTTCAATTCCACCTTGATGGGATAATAACCCATCGCAATTGTCTTTAGCCGGTTGACAAGCCGCTCTTCCATCATTTCATACTGGAGAAAATTCACCAGTGTCACACGCGGCTTGCCACCGATAGCAGTCGGCGCTTTGTACGCCTCATAAAATTCCTTTTTTACCTGCACAATGCGATTCCGCAATTCCTCATGCGGGTTCAGCACAAGCAAATATTCATAAACCCGGTAACCGGGCATTGTGATTCCAGAAAGTTGCATAACCCCTCCATTATTTTGATTTTCGTTTTAATTTTTATACCAGCTCTGCCTACTCGGCAGGCAGGTTTGCCACCTCGATTGAACATCCGTCCCGATGTATCGGGATCCCTGCTTACCCTCAGGAAGACTTTCATCTTCCTGTTCGCCATTCAGCAAAATATCTTAGCATAAATTTACTAAAATATTTAGTTTTTCAAAAAAAATTCTGAACTTTAAGAAAAAATTATTTAAAGAACTCATCGAATTTCCTCTCCCCCTCAGGGATGGGTTAAGGATGAGATAAAATTATTTTTATGGATGGGGAACAATTCTACGGTGCAGCCTATCGTGGCTCCAAACAATATTCGCAACAGGATGTGCGAACCGCCAATGCAACCGGCTTTGGTGCCGCTGCTGATGATTACGCCGAACGCGGCATTGATCTGAATGAACAGCTTATCAAAAACAAGCCGGCCACTTTTTTCTTTCGCATGAAAGGTGATGCCATGACCGGGGCAGGCATTTTTGATAATGATGTGCTGATTGTAGATCGTTCCTTAAAGCTGGCAAATGGAAAAGTGATCATAGCCATACTAAATGGAGAATTGCTGGTTCGGCGATTTCATAAAAATTTTTCTTCTGCATTTTTGATTGCTGAAAATGAAAGATACAAATCTATCAACCTGGCTGAGTTCAGTGATTTTGCTGTATGGGGAGTAGTGGTGTATTCTATTCATCAATTATAAGTCCATAGCCTGAAGGCTATGGGAATTCATGAATTGCCAAAGGCCTCAGCCTTTGGATCAAAAAAAAATTATGAAAGCCATTGTTGATTGTAATAGTTTCTATTGTTCCTGTGAAAGAGTATTCAGGCCAGATCTCTGGAACAAGCCCGTTGTTGTGCTCAGCAACAATGATGGCTGTATTGTTTCCCGAACTGATGAAGCAAAAAAACTGGGAGTAGGTATGGCTGCACCTTATTATCAAAATAAAGATGTGATCGAGAAAAATGATGTGGTTGTTTTTTCAAGCAATTACAATTTATATGGAGACCTGAGTATGCGGGTAATGGATGCATTGCGTGAATTCGTTGGAGAAGATCGTGTTGAAGTATATTCAGTTGATGAAGCTTTCATTGATCTTGGTGAAGCAGCGCATGAACAATTATTTGAAGTAGCCAAAGAAATCAAAGAAACGGTGGAACAGTGGACGGGTATAAAAGTCTCAATTGGGGTAGCTCCCACAAAAGTGCTTGCAAAAGTGGCGAATCGCTTATCGAAAAAGGACAAAAAGAAAACAGATTGCATAATGGTGCTTGATACTGAAGAAAAAATTCTTAACGCTCTGAAACAAACTGCCGTCGAAGATATCTGGGGAGTGGGTTACCGGTCTGCAGCAAAACTCAAACAACTCTGGAGCATTTATGATGGATTGCAATTAAGAAATATGAATGAAGAATGGGCGAGAGCGATCTTGGGCGGCGTTGTAGGAGTACGATTGATTAAAGAATTAAAAGGCGAGCAAACAATTGAAATGAAAGATCCATTGGAACAAAAGAAAATGATCGCCACCACAAGAATGTTTGGCAAACCTGTTCATGAATTGAGCGATTTGAAAGAAGCAATAGCCACCTATACTTCAAGAGCCGCAGAAAAATTGCGGCGCCAATCCTGTGCTGCAAAATTTATCAATGTATTTGTAGTAACAAATGATTACGAAGGAAACCGGTATCAATACAATCCAAAAACAAAACACAATCACACAAAATTGCTGCAACCCACTTCTCATACCAATGAATTGATTAAAAACGCGATTCCTTTAGTTGAAAAATTATACCATCGCGGCTCAAAATATCTGAAGGCTGGAGTCATGCTGGGCGGCCTGGTTCCTGATGAATCCATCCAGGGAAATATTTTTAAGTCTGAAACAGCCAATCATCAGCGCATATTAATGGAAGCCATGGACAATATAAATTTCAGCATGAGAGATGACATCGTGAAATATGTTGCCAGTGGATTAAAACGAAACTGGAAGATGCGACAGGAAATGAGAAGCGGAAGGTATACTACAAGATGGGAAGAATTGTTTGTCGTGCATTAACCAAATAATGCCGATCGGTTATCTTCAGTAATGAACTTTGGTTTTTCTAAATTCAATCCGCAAACTTTATTCAATTTATCAACAAGATAAACTGTCAGCTCAGGCGATTTCGCCTCATCATGCATGTGCATGAAAAAATAGGTTTCTTTTAATCCATTATCTCTCCAGTATTTTATTCGGTTCACCCAATCATCAATTCTGGGATAATCTGTTTTATGCAGACTGTTTCCTACATAACGAATAAAAGTTTTGGAAATGGTTATATGCATGTGAGCACAATCACGGCGACCTGCAGTATCAGTGATCACTGCACCCATGTTGATTTCTTTTAAAGTTGAAAACAGTTCTTCCCTGGTCTCATTCCTGCCAAACCAATCCGGGTGACGAACTTCAAGAAAAAATTGCAGATCTGTTGGCAATGATCTCAAAAAATGAAACAATTCATCTTTTCTTTTTGGCGAGAACGTATCGCTAACCTGCACAAAGACGGGACCCAGGTGTTTTTCAAAAGCTACAATGCCCCGCAAATATTCATTCAATATAAAATCCTTTCCCGTCAAACTTCCCCGGTGAGTAACACCCTGGAACATTTTAGGACAGAATAAAAAATCTTTTCCGTTTGTTTTGGCCGCCCATTTCTGAATACCGATCGGTCCATATACTTTGTAGTGCGTCGCATTCAGTTCAATACTGTTATAATGATGAACATAGTGATCCAGGAAATCTTTTTCCTTCGTCTTAGGAGGGTAGATCTTTCCCAACCACTCAACTCTCCCCCATTTCGCACAACCAACATACACCTTAGATTCTGCTTCAGGCATGCCTTTCAATGTCCGTTTGTTGAAACCAGGATCAGCTGGCAGTTTAAAATCAATCTTATCCAACTCACTTTCCGGTACACGTCCAAACTCCATATGAAGGTTTTGTTGTCAAATCTATACAACTTATTTGTATTTAGTTCTTTCAGAACAGGCGGTCATAGTTTTTATCTGGGTTTAAAATATTTTCTTTGCCACTGCGTCTTCCCTTTTAAACAGGCAGACGATGACGATATCAATGGCTGATCAGCGAAAGCAAAATATCATGCAGGCTGTACGGGAATATGGTAAGCGCTTATTTTATTTCATTCGCGGCAGAGTGAACACTGATGAAGACGCTGAAGACATTCTCCAGGATGTGTGGTACCAGTTCAGTAATGTATTGGAAAGGGAACCCATCGAACAAACGAGTGCCTGGCTTTTCAGGGTGGCGCGTAACCGCATTATTGATAAATACCGGAAGCATCAGACATCATCGCTGGAAGAAGAACTGTTTAACGATGATGAAGAAGGCAATATTAATTTCAAAGATTTTTTGCTGACCGGGGATTCAACTCCGGAAACAGAATACCTGCGAAATCTTTTCTGGCAACAATTATTCAATGCACTGGACGAATTGCCGCAGGAACAAAGACAGGTTTTTATCTGGAATGAATTAGAAGACGTTTCGTTCAATGAAATATCGGAACGTACCGGTGAAAAAATCAATACCCTGATCAGCCGGAAACGATATGCGGTTCTGCACCTG
>JBIOGV010000316.1:0-4234 GCA_044448365.1 Chitinophagales bacterium | reverse complement strand
TGATCACCGATGCCGTTTTTAAAAATGATCTGCCAATAAAAATATTTACACTTGACACGGGCAGATTGTTTAACGAAGCTTACGAGCTCCTGGAAAGAACAGTAGCCCGTTATAAAAAACCCATCCGGGTTTATTTTCCAGAGGCAGGAGATGTTGAAGAATTTGTCACTGCAAAAGGAGCGAACAGTTTTTACGAATCAGCAGAGAACAGAAAGGAATGCTGTAATATTCGCAAGGTAAAACCATTGAACCGGGCCTTGCAGGGTGCTGAGGTTTGGATCACGGGCCTTCGTTCTGAACAATCGGATACCAGGAAGGAAATGTCGATGATCGAATGGCTGGAAAATAAACAGCTTTATAAATTCAATCCTTTATTGCACTGGACCTATGCGGAAGTGCTGGAGTATATAAAGGAATTCTATGTGCCTTATAATCCGTTACATGATAAAGGATTTATCAGTATTGGTTGTGCACCATGCACAAGAGCCATTGAACCCGGTGAAGATCCAAGAGCTGGAAGATGGTGGTGGGAGACCTCACAAAAAGAGTGCGGCTTGCATGTTCAGACTTCGATCCCACAAAATAATCTTAATGCTAACCCGGTGAACTAACAAATTATTTATGAGTGAGTACAGGCTGAACTATCTTGAACAACTCGAAACGGAAAGTATTCATATTTTTCGTGAAATAGCTGCCCAGTTTGAGCGGCCGGTTTTGTTGTTCAGCGGAGGAAAAGATTCCATTACTCTTGTGCATCTTGCAAAGAAAGCCTTTGCTCCCGGGAAGATCCCTTTTCCGCTTATGCATATTGATACGGGGCACAATTTTCCCGAGGCTCTTGAATTTCGTGATTTGCTTGTACGGGAAATGGGAGCAACATTAATTGTGCGCAAAGTAGAAGATACGATCAAGCAAAAAAATCTTACAGAACCGAAAGGAAAATTTGCAAGCCGCAATTGGTTGCAGACTTATACTTTGCTGGATGCCATCGAAGAGCTTAAATGCGATGCCTGTATTGGTGGCGGAAGAAGGGATGAGGAAAAGGCAAGAGCGAAGGAAAGAATCTTTTCTGTTCGGGATGAGTTTGGTCAATGGAATCCAAAATTACAGCGGCCTGAACTTTGGAATATTTACAATGGTCGTATTCATAAAGGCGAGAATGTACGTGCATTTCCTATCAGCAACTGGACGGAACTCGATGTTTGGAACTATATACGTAAAGAAAATATTCCTTTGCCATCTATTTATTTTGCTCATGAACGGGAGGTGATCGAACATGAAGGGCAGCTGGTAGCAGTATCTCCCTTTATTCGTATTGACGATTCGGATGTAATTCTAAAAAAGAAGGTTCGTTACAGAACAGTGGGAGACATGACCTGTACAGCAGCAGTTGAATCAAATGCAATTACGCTGGATGAAGTAGTGAACGAGATTATTTTGACGAGGATCAGTGAAAGAGGTGAAACCAGGATTGACGATAAAGTAACGGAAGCTGCGATGGAAGACAGGAAGAAAGGAGGATATTTTTAGTTCAAAATTCAAATCAGTTATTTGAAGTTAGAACAAGTAAAAGGGAATTTTTGACTTTTTAATTACCATGGATATTTTAAGATTTATTACTGCAGGAAGTGTGGATGATGGAAAGAGCACACTAATTGGCCGGTTACTGTATGACAGTAAAAATATTTTGATCGATCAGCTGGAGCAACTTGAAAAGCAAAGTAAGAACAAAGAGGCTGGTGGAATTGATCTGGCTTACCTGACCGACGGCCTGCGTGCCGAAAGGGAACAGGGTATTACAATTGATGTAGCCTACCGATATTTTTCTACACCCAGGCGCAAATTCATTATTGCCGATGCCCCGGGCCATGTGCAGTATACCCGTAATATGATAACAGGCGCATCCAACGCTAACCTGATCATTATTTTAATTGATGCAAGGCTGGGTGTTGTTGAACAAACACGAAGGCATTCTATTATTGCTTCACTGCTGAATATCCCGCATGTTATTGTTGCGATCAACAAAATGGATCTTGTAAATTATTCGCACGACGTGTTCAACAATATTGTGATCGATTATGCCGAATTAGTAAAATCATTAGGCTTGCATGATGTGCATTATGTGCCTGTAAGCGCGTTGCACGGAGATAATATTGTAGAAAAGTCGGGAAAAATGAGTTGGTATGAAGGAAACTCTTTGTTGAATTTTTTGGAGAATGTGGAAATTCACCAGGATACCAATCTGAGTGATGCGAGATTTCCCGTTCAATATGTGATCAGGCCACAGACAAATGACCTTCATGATTATCGTGGCTATGCAGGGAAGATTATCAGTGGTATTTATAAAAAAGGAGATAAGATAACGGTTCTTCCATCCGGATTATCCGGATCAATTAAATCTATTGAGATCGGGGGAACAGAAGTGAAAGAAGCATTTGCCCCCCAGAGTGTGGTCATCCAGCTGGAAGAAGATATTGATATCAGCCGTGGTGATTTACTAGTAAAGGGAGATGATCCTCCCAGGCTGAACAATGAAATAGATGTATTACTCTGCTGGATGGATACGAAACCCCTGATGCCGGGTAATAAATACTTTTTGCAGTTAAATAGCAGGATGGTTAGGAGTATTGTTCGTGAGATTGAATATAAACTGAATGTGAATACGCTCGAAAAAGAATATAACCCTGCCACGGTCGGATTGAATGATATTGTGAAAGCAACTATTAAAACAGCATCCGAAATGCCTTATGATTCGTATACCGACTTGCAGGCCAACGGAGGTGCTATTTTAATTGACGAAACAAGTAATGTAACCGTGGGCGCTTGTATGATACAGTGAAATACATTTCCCGTTAATACAAAATGGATTGGAACGAAAATTAAATAATATCTGGAAGGAAAAGAGAGTAGTCATTGCAGGCGCGGGCCCAGGCGATGCCGAACTCATTACTATAAAACTTCAAAAGCGTTTAGCAGAAGCTGATGTAATTATTACCGATCGTTTGGTAAATCCTTCCATTATCGAAGACTACGCAAGAAAAGATGCCGAAATAATTCTTACCGGCAAGCAGGGTTATCATGACGGTTCTGTTTCACAGGAAGAAATTAATCGAATCATTGTCCGGCACGCATTAGATGGAAAAAAGGTTTTGCGGTTAAAAGGAGGAGATGTAGCCTTCTTTAGTAATGTACTCGATGAATTAAGGTGTTTGACAGTAAATGAAATTGAATTCGAAATCATCCCGGGTATCACCGCGGCATCGGGAGCATCGGCATATTCAGGTATCCCGTTAACGGCAAGAGGATTTTCCAAAGAAGTTAAAATACTTACACTCACTGAGTGCAAACATTATCCCCCTGAAACCTGGAAACAACTCGCTAACTCAACAGAGACATTGGTATTTTACATGACCGCCAGGCATCTTAATGATCTTATTGAATTATTGCTGCGATACACGCGAAAGCCCGGCACCCCACTGGCAATTATCGAACAGGCAACAACCATTCATCAGCGTGTACATATTACAACGATAAAAAATTGTATAAAAGATTTTGGGCAAAAGGTTTTTAGCTCTCCTTCTTTAGTATTTATCGGTAAGGTTGTAAATCTTTACCAGCAATTCAACTGGTTTAAAAGCGGAGAAGAGGGAACTGTGTTTAAGGAATTGATTCCTTCAAAAAGATGAGAAGAAAATTTTGTTTCGTACTTAACTACAGATTCGCAAAAGCACGGTCTTAAATTAATTAACGATCTTATTAGCGCAACTGCTGCTCGCAAAGGCTTCTGGTTTAGCTTTGAAAGCAAAGCCCATACCCAATATATAGCCCATCGCTTCTTTTAAGGCGTCATTACTTTTAAAATGCGGGTTGGTGTTAATGTCTGCATGCACTTCCATATCCACATTATAAATAGTAAAGAGATTGCACAGTTCATAGGCGATTTCAATACTCTTGGCTACTTCCAGCAACATTCTTTCTTTGATCGAAAATTTTTGGCGGGTTTTTTCATTATGAATGAACATAAAACCGCCGTGACCTTCACGCAGAAAGACAATTACCGTGGCAAATTCAGTATCCTGCCCCTTTACCTGCGAATCAGTACCTATACAAACTTTTAATCTGAAACCTTTATCAGTTTCCCGTTTGATAGCGTTTTCAACGGCCTGGTAAATTGGTAATTCAATTGGGTCGCCATTAAATTTTCTCCATTTCATAAAAAAGAGGTTCTTCTAAG
>JBIOGV010000315.1:0-4245 GCA_044448365.1 Chitinophagales bacterium | reverse complement strand
AATACCAATCGGAATATCGGGTCTGTTGAAATAAGTATTGAATACATTCATCACGCAGGCAACACCTTCATATTTTGTGCTGGCAATGGTTGCAAGGATTTTTACCTCCCCGCTATCTGCAAAAGCATGTAGTAAAGTAATCGCGCCTACATCATCATAATCGGGGCCCATATCACTGTCGAAAATGATGGGAATGGGTTGATCAGGTTTTTGTGCGCAGGATGATTCAAAACAAGATAAGATGAGAAAGAAGAAAAGAAGTCTTTGAAACATGTTGGTTGTGAAGTTATTCATTCTGCAGAAAATTAATGAAAATCTTCTTTGAATTAAAAGAAAAGAACTACAATAGAATTACAGAACGCTGAAGTGTGCGACGCCTGCCTACCGGACAGGCAGGCAACAGTCGCTGATAAGAATTACAATTGCTGGCTTCATAATAATAATTTTATTCTTTGAGATTCTTCTCCCGATATATCGGGATCAGAATGGCAACGGCAAATAAAAAAGAAAGCCTACTAACCATTCACCGCTCACTACTCACTAAAATCAACCCGCCTTCGCTAAAGCTTCTACCTCCGCCGAAGCTTCTGCAGACAAGTCGGCGGACAAAGAAAAATCTCCCGATAAATATCGGGAGAACAACTAAAAACACAAGTCTGACAGTTTTAACTCGATCGTTTCATGGGAACGGAAAAAGCTTTGAGCTACGAGCAATGAGCTCATGGCTAAAGGCTCGTGGCTCTCAGCTTATCAATCGGGTTTCTTCCCATCAAGGAAAGTATTGATCGTGCTTATTTGTCCCTGGTTGTTATCGTCTTTTTTTACTTCATAGTTGCTATAGAAATTTTCGATCGCAGAAAAGGAGTTGCCATACAATTCCATATTGCGGCGGATATAGGCCGGCACGTTTTCAAACTCATTATTGGGGTCAGCACTGTTAATGTTGAACGACAAATTGCGCAACTTGTTTAACCGTTCAGCCGCCTTACGTTTTTGCTCTTCTGCTTCGTCCACCATTGGCGGTTCCTCAGCATCAGCAGTCAAAGGTGATTGAGCCTGATGAGCCAACGGCGCATCCGCCGCGGGAATTTTATCCCTGACAACCAATTGCATGTCGAGAGGTTGTTCCTCTTCTTGCTTTGCACTGGCTGCAGGAATCGGTTCTTCGGCAGAGGACATTGAGGTAAATACCTCTGTTTTTGATTCTGCGTAAATATTGGACGGTCTGGCCAGGTATCCTCCCGATGCTGCAGACACCGGGGTAGTACTCTCTTTGAAAATTATTTTTTGCTCGGAAGGTTCGTCTTTTTTGTGTGAGTGAGTAGCGGATCTGTGTTCCGAAATTATAATCTCTTTCTTCTCCGCAATTGACATTTTCTCAACAGTAATTTTATCAGCTTTTTCCTGCGTAGTTTTCTCATTCTTTTTATTCGTAGTTCCACCATCAACCAAAGTTTGCATGTTCAATTCCCAATGAATGACAGTAGTTTCATCCGGTAAAATTTCTTTCTCTGTTTCTTTAACCGGGTCTTCTGTATCAAACATCATGAATGCCGAAAAAGATTCGTCAAATTCAGGTGTTGATTCAATTAATTTGGGAGCAAGTTCTTCGCGAAGCGGTTTTTTTGCTGATGAAGAATCAACATTTTTTTTCTCTTCCACTTTTTCCTGTTTTACTTCTTCAGTTTGTCCCAGCACCATCACAATTCTTTCTTCGGGTAATTCCGGTTTTTTAACGATAGGTAATTTAAAGGGATCTTTATGCTGGAAACCTGTTGCAATAAGAGTGATGCCGATTTTTTCATCCAATGAATTATCATAGCCAAGGCCAAGAATAACATCTGTACTTTCACCGGCCTGGGTAAGCAAATAGTTCTGGATCACTTCCACTTCATCCATCGTAAACTCATGTTCACCCTCAGCAGAATTAATATTGATAAGGATCCATTTTGCCCCGCGAATATCGTTGTCATTCAATAGCGGTGAATTGAGCGCTTCTTCAATTGCTTTTTGAGCACGGCTTTCTCCCTCTGCTGATGCGCTTCCCAAAATAGCAACACCACCGCTTTTCATCACTGTGCAAACATCAGCAAAGTCAACATTGATCTGCCCGGTACTATTGATAACATCCGAGATACATTTTGCCGCTGTAGCCAAAACATTATCGGCCATCGCAAATGCTTCACGCATTTTTAAATTACCAAACTGGTGACGCAATTTATCATTGCTGATCACCAATAATGTATCAACATATTGTTTTAATGTTTTAATACCCTCTTCAGCCTGCTGCTGTCGTTTTTTCCCTTCATACGCAAATGGTGTAGTGACGATGCCGACGGTAAGCACTCCAAGATCTTTACAAATTTTTGCAATGATCGGTGCACCACCTGTTCCGGTTCCGCCACCCATGCCTGCCGTAATGAATGCCATCTTCGTATTCACTTCAAGTATCCGGCGAATTTCTTCAAGCGACTCTTCTGTAGCCTGTCTGCCAATTTCAGGATTGGCACCTGCTCCCAAACCTTGTGTCAGGTGCGGACCGAGTTGTACTTTATTGGGTACATGACTTAAGGCAATGGCTTGCGCGTCGGTATTGCAAATGATAAAATTTACACCGTCTATCGACTGGCCGAACATGTGATTCACAGCATTGCTTCCACCGCCGCCCACTCCAATTACTTTTATTATTGATGATTTTTCTTTAGGAAGATCAAAATGTATCATTGATAAAGATTAGGCCCCATCCCGACCTTCCCCTAAGGGGAAGGAGCATGAAGCAGTTTTAGAATTTGATTAATTAAATGGAAAGAACTATTTAAAGTCTTCCCCCTTAGGGGAGGATTTAGGCGGGGCTTTTAGAGAGCTCTATCTTCTTCTTTGAACAGATCAATGATCCCGTCCTTGAATTTTCCCCAGAAACCCGTAAGATTTTTTCTTTTCCTTATACTTTCTGTACTCACCGTTACTTCAACCAATTCTTCTTCTTCATTCATGGATCTTCTTAATCCATCAGGCACATCCACTTTTTTATATTCTTTTTCGAATTGCTTGCGGTTATGTTCATAATCATCATACCCCTTCAGGATTAAACCGATGCAGGTTGAATAAGTTGGCCTGGCTAATTCTTCAATATGACCAGATGCAAGATGTTCATTCGGAAATCCTATTCTTGCATTCAGACCGGTTATATATTCTGTTAACTGGATCAAATGTTTGAGCTGGGCGCCACCACCTGTTAAAATAATTCCCCCATTCAGCATTTTGTTGTCGAGGCCAACCTGTTTCAAATGATAAGTGACAAAATCGAGTATCTCATTCATTCTTGCCTGGATAATATTTGCAAGATTTTTTACACTGATCTCTTTGGCAGGCATGCCGCGCAATCCCGGAATAGTGATATAGGCATTTGTTTTTGCTTCATTCGATAATGCGCTTCCGAACTGAATCTTCATTTGTTCTGCCTGTGTTTTTAAAACACCAAGGCCTGTCTTAATATCATTGGTAATATTTTCCCCGGCGAAAGGAATAACGGCCGTATGTTTCAGGATGCCTTCATAGAAAACGGCAAGGTCAGTAGTGCCACCGCCAATATCGACAATCGCAACGCCGGCTTCAAGATCTTCCTGGCCCATAACTGCAGATGAAGAGGCAAGTGGTTGCAACACCAGGTCCTTTGTGTTCAATCCGGCTTTCTCTACACTGCGATTGATATTGCGGATCGCATTTTTATCACCAGTAATGATATGAAAGTTCGCTCCCAGCTTCACACCGCCATACCCGATCGGTCTTGTAATGTTTTGAAAATTATCAACGGTAAATTCCTGCGGTATCACATCGATGATCTGGTCACCGGCAGGAATATAGGTTTTGTATTGATCCGCCACAAGCTGATCAATCTCACTTTGTGTAATTTCATCTTCGGTGTTCTGCCGTACAATATCACCACGGGTTTGCAGACTTTTGATGTGGTGGCCCGCGATGCCCACGTACACTTCATTTACTTCCAGGTTCGGGTTGGAAGCATAACAATTTTCAAGCGCCGTTTTAATGGCTTTGATCGTTTCATCGATGTTGAGCACCTGTCCATGCTTAACACCGTTGCTGTTGGCACGCCCGAATCCAAGTATTTCCAGTTTGCCAAATTCATTTTTTCTTCCGGCAATCACTGCAATCTTGGTGGTTCCAATGTCAAGACCTACAATAATGGGTTGTTCGTTGTTCATAGTATGCTGTTTTTAGTTGTTT
>JBIOGV010000314.1:0-4261 GCA_044448365.1 Chitinophagales bacterium | reverse complement strand
TTCAATTCATCTTCGAGAGGTATCGTTGGTTTTTGCGCATTCAGCACCATTCGCATCAGTCTTGAAAAACGGGTGAGGTAATCGGACGCGATATCCTTGTCATTTTCCATAATAAACCAGTTGATCGAGCTCAGGCTGTTAAATATAAAATGCGGGTTCATCTGTGCCCGCAATGCCTGCATTTGCAGATCGGATGCCTGCCGTTTTAGCTCTGCATGTTTCTTTTCACTCTCCAATCGCTGCACCGTTAATTCATTTTCCAATCGAAGTCTTTCATTTTTTCTTTTTAAATAAATGGTTCTGTAAATAAAAATTCCTGCAATAAGCAAAACAAGCAAACTGCCAATAAGAAAACTCCTGATCAGGGATTCCTGTTTTAGTTGTTCACCTTTTATCTTATTGTCTTTGTTTAAGAGTAATATTTGTGCCTGCTTCTTTTCATCCTCCGCATCCTTTTTAGAATTATATATCCGTAATAAGAATTGTTTGCTTTCAATTGAATCTTTTAAAGTATGATATTTTATAAGATACTCATAAGCGCTGTCATTGTTTCCAAGATGATGATGTACGGATGAAAGTAGCCGGTAGCCTTGCATCATTTCAGGACGCCTGTTTTCTCGCCGGGCGATATTGAGTCCATTTTTTGAACATTGCAAAGCCGCTTTATAATTTTTTGTGGAATCATATGCCTTACCAAGATATAGTGAGGCTTCCATCTTACCAAAATAACCGGCGTGTTTATAATTGCCGGAAAAATATTTAATAAGGGAATCAAAATAAAGATTGTTTTTCTTTAGTATTTCTATGGCTTTGTCATATTGTTTTTTTCCAATGTAAAGATCAGCGAGATAATTATACGATAAAATGGTACCCGGTTTCCAGTTTACAGTATCATTCCCAGTCGGGTCATATTTACAACAACGGTTCCAGTACATCAAAGCAGAATCATATTTACCAAGCTGGGCATAAATTCCTGAAATATCAAGTGTCCAGCCCCCTGAAGTTGGGTCATCTGCTATGTCAATTTCAGCTGTTTTATTCATATATTTTAACGCTTCTGTATAATCACCGGCTGCAGAGAAAATATTTGACATTGTCCAATTTGTCCAAAGTAATGACTGTTGGTAGAGAAAGGCAAACTGAGGGGATTGAATTGTTTTAAGCACTTCAAGATTTTTTCTTGCACAATCAAATGCTTTTTCATTTTCGCCGATAGAGTTATAGGTATCGCCCAACCAGGTGTTATTGTAAGCAGCTTGTAATATTTTCCCAGCTTTGTTGAAATGATCAACTACCAGCTGTTGATTTGCGGTATTTTCATTGCCGTCCTGCATTGTCGAATTAAGAATGAGTTGAGCCCAGCCCAGTATTTCGTCATCGCTGATTTCTTCACCTATTTGCATTGCCTGACGGGCGCTTTTTTCTCTCAATGAATCTGGTGTGCTCGCTAATATTCCCATTGCAATACCCCTTTTATAGCCAATCAATTTTGATTCATCTAAAATTTCATTCCCATAAAATCGAATGGTGTCCGCGGCGTTAATTTTTCGATTTTTGATTCTGTCAGTATAATATTCACACAGTAAAAACATTGATTCTATACGTTGGGTACCCTTTAATTGAGGGAGGATTTTTTTAATGCTGTCTATTTTCAGGCTATCCCTTTTCTGTGACAGAGATTGAGAAGAAACTTGAAAATTGGTACCAAGGAATAATGCGGCGATCAAAAAGTATTTTCTCATAACAGTTCTGGAAAGCCTGGTTTGGTGAGATATGTTTTAGTAATATACAAAATCCGTCAGGCATTCGCTTGCATAAAACTATCACCGACTTAGTTGTTTTATTCCAGAAATGAGTGAAGTATAACGGTACATGGGTGAATTACCCGACGAGATGAGTAAAAGGAAATGATCGGGGAATGTTTCTATTCTCTATAAGGCAGCAGTCTTTTCAGCAGCACTTCCTTTTTAGTTCGTGATACATCAACTGTAGAACCATCACTCATGACAAGATAACCACCTTCACCTTTCAGATATTTTTCAATCTCATTGAGATTTACAAGGTAAGAGCGATGGACACGGACAAAAGAATGATCTTCCAATATCTCTTCAATTTCTTTTAAAGTAGAGGATACGACAATTTTTCTCTTATTCTTTAAAAGCAGAACAGTGTAATTGTCGTCTGATTCGCAACTGATGATGGAATCTATGGGAATCATCTGCAAACCTTCAATGGTTGGAAGAGCAATTTTATTGATTGATGCTGCAGGCTGATGAAACTTCTGCATTAAAATCTCCAGTTGTTGGGGAAATGGCGGCTGCGAATACTGCATTACTTTGTGTACAGCCTTTTGCAGTTCTTCCCGGTCAACAGGTTTTAATAAATAATCAATGGCGCTGAACCGAAAAGCTTTTATCGCATATTGATCATAGCTTGTAGTGAAAATGAGATGAAAATTAATGGGCGCCAACTGTTCCAGCATTTCAAAGCCGTTCATCTTCGGCATTTCCACATCAAGAAAAACAAGAGCTGGTGCAAGTTGACGGATAGATGATAATCCTTCAAATCCGTTACGACAAATGACAGCGATCTCCACTTCAAACAGCATTCCTCAAGCATAGCTGCCAATATTTCGCAGCAGTCGGGTTCGTCGTCGATGATGATGGCTCTAATCATATTTCAATTATGTAATTTTCTTTGTTCGTTTTGCGGCCTCTCCTGCCTCTCATCAGTCGTTGAGCACAAGAATATGAAGAATATGGAGTTTTTTCATTAAGGATCCAAAGCATTTATTTAATAGAAATAATTATACAATTTCCTCAAGCGACTCCTTGTAACTGATTTTTAAATTTACTTTTGTTCCGGCAGTATTTCCATTTTCATCCAATAAATCTTCAATTTTATAAAAGGTACCCGAAGAATTTTCGCCGTTCAGCAAAGCGAGGCGTTTTGCCGTAATTTGTAGTCCCAAAGATTTTTCTTTCTCCGCTGATTTGCTTTTATATTCATCTGCTTTTTCTCTGCCCACTCCGTCATCGGTAATAACACAATGGAGAATTTTATTCTCTTCATTAATTGAAATATTTAAATGCCCCTGCCCTTCTTTATGCATCAGGCCATGCCAGATCGCATTTTCACAAAAAGGCTGCAATAACAATGGCGGAATAAATATGGAAGTTGATTCAACCGCATTCGTAGTTGCCAGAGTATAATCAAAAGCATTTCTAAACCGCAACCGTTCCATATCAAGATATAGCCTTAGCATTTCAAGTTCATCATCCAGGGGTATCAATCTTTTTTGCGAATGTATCAGCACCATGCGAATCAGGCGGGAAAAGCGGGTAAGATAATCCGAAGCGGCCCTGGTTTCATTTTTAAAAATAAAACGGTTAATGGAACTGAGGCAGTTAAATATAAAGTGCGGATTCATTTGAGCCCGCAGTGCCTGCATCTCCAATTCAATAGCCTGTTGTTTTAGCTCAGCATGTTTTTTTTCATTTTCCAATTGCTGTTTTTCTAATTCATTTTTTAGTTGGAGCTTTTCATTTTTTCGCTTTAGTAACAGGTTGTGAAAAACAAATACTCCCAAAAGAAAAAGCAAAAGAATTCCCGCAATCAAACTATTCCTGATAATGGTCTGTTGTTTCAGCTTTTGTTCTTTTAATTCATTGTCTTTGTTCAGCAAATTAATCTGACTTATCTTTTTTTGCTCTTCTGATTCTTTTTTATAATTATCAAGCCTGAAATAAAATTGACGGGTGAGAACAGAATCTTTCAACCCTATATACTTTCTCGAATAATAATATGCACTATCATTTTTACCAAGGTGATGAAACAACTCTGACAGTAAATCATAGTTGTTCAAAACAGACAATCTGATCCCCCTCCATTGTGCAAAGGCATAACTTTTTTTTTCATAAGCTAAAGCATCTTTATAGTCATTCTTTGTTACTAAAATTTTTGCCTTGCCATAATAGCTTCTCCTTAACGCCTCGGAAACACCTTCTGTTGTCGCCATGCTTTTAAAGGTGTCAATGATCCGGTCGTAGTAATACAATGCGCTATCTAACCTGCCTGTCATGAGATAGGCATCAGCAAGTAATGGCCCGATCCATTCAAGAGTAAGTTGATCATAAAGATCCCTACTGGCAAGTTGCGCTTTCAAATAATAAAAACACGAGTCATATTGACCTGCTTGCAGAAACATATCTGCGAGCGCTGCTTCCATACCCCCGGTATTGGAAGCGTTGTGTGTAGCATG
>JBIOGV010000313.1:0-4270 GCA_044448365.1 Chitinophagales bacterium | reverse complement strand
GGTAAAATAGCCGCCAATCCCGGTGTGCTCAATAATTTTACACATATGTACCTGGCAAAAAATATTATCGGCAGGCAAAAGCAACAGTTGGAAAGATCAGAAGAAATAACGCTGAAGTTATTTACGATTGCTGAATTATTGAATCTTTTG
Source organism: Chitinophagales bacterium (assembly GCA_044448365.1). GTDB lineage: Bacteria > Bacteroidota > Bacteroidia > Chitinophagales > Chitinophagaceae > VBAU01. Next base: position 4,120 of record JBIOGV010000313.1, on the reverse strand, counting down.
AATTCAAATCAAATCATTCAATCGCTTCATGCCAATGGTTGCTTTTATGCACTTATGCACCTGGGAAAATTAAAGTATGATCAATGATTAGATAATATCTGTAAAAAAACATGAAGGACTTCACAAACGATATTGAAAGATGTGTGAAAGTATTAAAGAATGGAGGTACTATCCTTTATCCTACCGATACTATTTGGGGAATTGGATGTGATGCTACCAATCCTGAAGCAGTAAAAAAAATTTATGAATTGAAAAAAAGAAGGGATGAAAAAGCATTGATCATATTAGTTGCAGGTGAAAAGGAAATTTTGCAGTATGTGGCTCAGCCCGATCTGAAAGTATTTGATTATTTAAAGACAGTGAAAAAACCTACAACGGTTGTCTACGAAGGTGCAATAGGATTGGCAGATAACCTGGTTGGTGAAGACAGCAGTATTGCCATTCGTATTTGTAAAGATGAGTTTTGCAAACATCTCATGAATCGGTTCAAAAAACCTATTGTTTCCACATCGGCAAACATATCGGGCCAGCCGTTCCCCAAAAGATTTTCGGAAATATCTGAAGAAATAAAAAAGAATGTTGACTATATCGTTTCATACAAACAAAGCGATACTACGATTGCCGAACCATCTGCTTTGATCATGTGGAAAAAAGGAAACCCAATTGTTCTTCGGCAGTGACATTAAACCTAACTGCTTTCAGGCTAACTTCAAACCTCGGGCCGTCTTCATTACCTTTGTTGCAATGGAAATCAATTGTACAGAAAAGGAATTATTTATTTTCAGAAAAATCGCTCATGCTGCTGAAGAAATGGGCGTGGAAACGTATTTGATCGGGGGTTTTGTTCGGGATAAACTGATCGGCCGGGATACAAAAGATGCAGACATTGTTTGTGTGGGTGATGGCATTAAACTGGCAAAGGAAGTAGCAAAACGTTTTAACCCGGTTCCACCAGTAAATGTTTATAAAACTTATGGCACTGCTCATATAAAACTGGGTCATTCAAAGGCGGATGAATTTTCGAAAGTCTCCTCCTTAGGAGGGGATTTAGAGGAGGCCTTTGACCTGGAATTTGTGGGGGCAAGAAAAGAAAGTTATAAATATCATTCCCGTAATCCTGAAGTTATATCCGGCACGTTAGAAGATGATCAGCACCGTCGCGATTTTACGATCAATGCCATGGCTGTAAGTTTGAACAAAAATGATTTTGGCAAATTGATCGATCCTTTCGGAGGATTGAAAGATCTCGAAAGAAAAACGATCAAAACTCCTCTTGATCCTTTGCAGACTTTCAGTGATGACCCTTTGCGAATGATGAGGGCAATCCGGTTTGCTGCCCAACTGAATTTTACCATCGAAGAAAAAACATTACAGGCAATAAACGACAATGCTTACCGGGTTGCTATTGTTTCGCAGGAGCGAATAACGGATGAATTAAACAAGATCCTGGCGAGTCCAAAACCTTCTGTTGGATTTGACTTATTATATAAAACAGGGTTGTTGCATGTGGTTTTTCCCCAGATGGTGGATCTTGCCGGTGCTGAATACAAGGATGGGGTGGGGCATAAAGATAATTTATATCATACCCTGGAGGTGGTGGACAATATCGCAAAGAAAACGGACGACGTTTGGCTCAGATGGTCTGCTGTATTGCATGATATTGCAAAGCCCGTTACGAAGAAGTTTGAAGAAGGCCATGGCTGGACTTTTCATGGGCATGAGGCTGTGGGTGGCAAATTAGTACCAAAAATTTTCGCCAAACTGAAACTACCGTTGAATGAAAAAATGCGATTCGTTAGAAAACTGGTTGAGCTGCATTTAAGACCGATTGGTTTAAGCAAAGAAGAAATTACCGATTCAGCGATTCGACGGTTGTTATTTGATGCAGGAGAGGATTTTGATGCATTAATGATGCTTTGCGAGGCCGACATCACATCGAAGAACAAGTACAAGGTTAAAAAATACATGGAGAATTTTCAATTGGTTCGTCAGCGTTGTGAGGAAGTGGAAGAAAAGGACCGTATCCGCAACTGGCAGCCACCCATCACTGGCGAAATGATCATGGAAATATTTAATATTCCTCCATCAAAGCAGGTTGGTCTTTTGAAAAATTTTATCAAAGATGCGATACTGGACGGGCAAATTGAAAATAATTATGATGCAGCCTATGATTTTATGGTGCAAAAAGCAAAGGAGACAGGTCTTATTCCTCAAAACATAAAATTAGTAAATCGTAAATCGTAAATTTGGCTCATGGCTATTTTAAAATTCAGGATTTATTTGGAAGAGGATGATAGCGTGTATCGTGATATTGCTATCAGGCCTGCACAATCATTTTTTGACATGCATGAAGCTATTCTGAAAGCTTATGAATTTGATAGTAAACATAAGGCGACTTTTTTCCGCAGCAATGACCATTGGGAAAGAGGAAGGGAGATCAGCCTGGATGTTTATGATAAAGAATATAAGGCAGCGCCTTTGTTAATGAAGGATACAACAATTTATTCTGAGATCCGGAATCCAAATCAGAAATTTATTTACAATTATGATTTTAATAAGAACTGGGGTTTTTTAGTGGAACTGATAAATGTTTCAAAAGAAGAAAATCCAAGATTGATTTACCCGGCTACAGTGCGTGTGGAAGGGATTGCACCGAGCCAGTACGGAACAAAAGGGTTATTGGGAGAAAAGTTTGCTGATGTAGAAGAAAAATATGACCTGTCGCAAGTCGGTGAGGGTTTTGGTTCAGAAGGAGAGGATTCGGAAGAAACCGAAGATCTTGGCCTTGGTGAAGAACCCGCAGGTGAAGAGGGAGAACCGATTTAAAGAATAAACATTTTAAGTAAGAGTTGTTCAATGAATTGTCCGGCCTGAATTGCCCCGGCCTTCAGGCCGGGGGGTAAATAAATAAAATGGCTTCAGCCAAAAACAAAACAGTGATCATTATAGTAGGTGCAACAGCAGTTGGAAAAACAGGTTTTGCGCTTGAACTGGCTAATTATTTAAAAACCGAAATCATTTCTGCAGACAGCCGTCAATGTTATAAAGAATTAAATATTGGTGTGGCAAGACCATCAGAAGAAGAACTGAGGTCTGTAAAACATCATTTCATTGCCTCGCATTCCATTCATGATATTGTCAATGCCGGCACATTTGAAGAGTATGCTTTGCAAAAAACAAATGAACTGTTTCAAACAAATGATACAGTGATCATGGCTGGCGGAACCGGTTTATACATAAAGGCTTTTGCCGAAGGTATGGATGAGATACGACAGGTGCCGGGCGAGGTGCGAAAGGAAATAATTCTGAATTATGAAAATCATGGTTTGGAATGGTTGCAAAAAAATGTTCAGCAAAAAGATCCGGAATTTTTTAAAGCAGGGGAGATCCAAAACCCTCATCGGTTGATGAGAGCTTTGGAAGTAGTGGAGAGCACAGGCCAATCCATTCTGGAATTCCGAAAAGGCAAAAAGGGAAAAAGAGATTTTAATATTGTCAAAATTGGTTTGGAACTTCCAAAAGAAGAATTGCATGGTAACATTAATGCCAGGGTTGATAAAATGATTGAGGCAGGATTGGTAGAAGAAGTCAAAAGCCTGGTGCTGTACAAAAATCTGAATGCTTTGCAAACAGTAGGTTATTCGGAGATATTTGATTACCTCGATGAAAAGTACCTGCCTACCGGTAGGCAGGTCTCTTTGGCGCAAGCCATTGAACTCATCAAAAAAAATACGAGGCAATATGCCAAAAGACAAATGACCTGGTTTAAAAAAGATAAAGAGATAAAATGGTACTTGCCTTCGGCGATGAAAGAAATAAAAAGACTATTCGTGAATGCCCCTGCTGTACTGAGTGTTCAGAAAAATAAAAAATAATCGAATGCTATCCGGATGTCTTTGACTCCGGATCAAACCCGAAGGGTTTGTTACACCAACAAAAAACAAAAAGTCCCCGTTTTTTTAGCATGATAACATGGAAGGTTGTGGCTAAATTGAATCATGTCCGATGGGGGTTACAAAATCAGGAATAAAAAAGAAATTCATTTTCTGACATTGACTGTTGTGGAGTGGGTAGATGTTTTTACGAGGAAAGAATATCGGGATATCTTGCTGGACAGTCT
>JBIOGV010000312.1:0-4303 GCA_044448365.1 Chitinophagales bacterium | reverse complement strand
TAACCTGTTTCTTCCAGCATTTCCCTTTTAGCAGCTTCCAAAGTTGTTTCTCCTTCATCAACAAAACCGCCGGGCAATTCTATTGATACCTCTGTTACCGGGTGGCGATATTGTTTTATCATCAACACCTTTTCATCTTCTGCGATGGCAAAAACAAGAACAGAAGGTGGCAGTTCTACAACATAATAAGCAGGAATGATAGTTCCATCCGGTTTTTTACAAACATCTTTCCTTGTGACAAAATAAGGTGGATGTTTTGTCAGGTATTCCGAGGATATCACTTCCCATTCCATATAAAATATTTAAAAACCCATAAATTTTTTGACTTCACTGACGATCCTATCTGCATCTAATTGCTCCAGACATTTCGGCGAACCAAATTTGCAGACATTTTTTAAACAAGGTTCACAAGGCAACTGTCCCAAACGTAAAACCGTAAGACCTTCCTTATTATAAGGAGCTGTACTATTTTCATTACCTGCGCCGAATGTCACTACAGTTGGTACGCCCAGTGCATTAGCAAGATGAGCAGGTCCCGAGTCAGTGGTCAGCATTGCCGCCCCGGAAGCAATAAGTTCGATCAAATCGGAAAGGTCAGAGGTTTGTCCAGTTTTATTATTGATCCGTGGATTTTGATCAACCCGTTTTAAAATTTCGTCGATATAATCTTTGTCTTTCATACTACCGATAAATATAAATTCTGCGCCCGGTATTTCTTTTATTAATCCATTGAAGATAGATGCTGCTTTTATTACCGGCATTCGCCGCGATCCAGCTTCCGAATTGAAATTGATGATAATTTTATTTTGAAAAGCCGCCCCCGGCTTCTTTAATGATACAGATATGGAAGCGAGTTGCTTATTTCTGAATTGCTCCAGTAACGATACATATTCTTCCACACGGTGCAACGAAGAAGGTTTTCGGAAAGATCGTGTTAAAAACAAGGAACGAAGTTCTTTTTTAAACCCGATGCGTTGTTTTGCAGACGTTGCCCAGCCCATAAAAGCAGATGAAAAAGAATCAGGCAGGCAAAAAAATAAATCGTACCTGTTTTCTTTTTTGATCTTTTTTCCAAAACGATATGCTCCGCTCAGTCCTTTCCATTCTGCCTTGCTGAACATATAATGATTGTTGATTTCGGGAATAAAATTAACCAGGGATTCGAGACCTTTTTTTACGATCACATCGATCCGGGCAGAAGGAAATTCAATCTTCAGTGCCTTTAAAAAACCTGTACTCATCACCATATCACCCAGCCAATTTGGTAACCTGACCAGAATTTTCATCTATTATTTTTAAACCATGAAAATAGTTCAATTAAAAATATCGACTAACCGCGAAAGGCAACCAAATGAATTTGAAATCACATTTTTAGCCTCGCCCCATCAATATTTCTATATCAGGAGTCTCTACATCCCCTCTCCTCAAGGAGAGTGGCGGCAGAAACTCCGATATTCAGAGTAATGATGGGGTGAGGTTTATATATCCCGGACACTTCAGTTTAAATAGTAAAACCTTTCATCGCCAGAACTCAAACTAACTTCCTCCTTACTACCTTCGCAAAAAATTTATTGAATGAGAGAAATCATTTTAGAAGCATGGAATAATAAGGAACTGTTGAAAGAAAGTAAATATTCGGATGCAGTAAAAAATGTGATAGAAGAACTGGATAAAGGCAGGTTGAGAGTTGCATCACCATCAGCATCGGGTTGGACGGTCAATGAATGGATAAAGCAGGCCATCATTTTATACTTTTCCATACAGCCAATGCAAACATGGGATGCAGACCCATTTGAATTTTATGATAAAATGTTATTGAAAAAAAACTATAAAGAACTTGGCGTTCGTGCAGTGCCCCACGCGGTGGCAAGATATGGTGCTTATTTAGCCAGGAATGTTGTATTGATGCCTTCCTACGTGAATATTGGTGCTTACGTAGATGAAGGGACAATGGTGGATACCTGGGCAACAGTGGGGAGCTGTGCGCAAATTGGAAAAGCCGTTCATTTGAGTGGTGGGGTGGGCATTGGTGGGGTGTTGGAACCTTTACAAGCCTCGCCGGTAATTGTTGAAGATGGTTGTTTCATTGGCAGCCGGTGTATTATCGTTGAAGGTGTGATGGTGGAAAAAGAAGCGGTGCTTGGAGCCAATGTGGTATTAACTCAATCCACAAAAATCATTGATGTAAGCTCCAATGAGCCGCAAGAATATAAGGGCCGGGTACCTGCGCGAAGCGTGGTGATACCCGGAAGCTATTTGAAAAAATTTCCTGCGGGAGAATATAACGTTAGCTGTGCACTGATCATTGGCCAGCGTAAAGCAAGTACAGATCTGAAAACAAGTTTGAATGATGCGTTGAGAGATTTTAACGTGAGTGCATAATAAGTAAAAAGTAAAAAATAAAAAGTCAAAAAAAGTAAGCTTCCAACAACCTCTATACAATGGATTTTTAGTTTTTACTTTTGAATTTTGAATTTACATTTGCAGCCCGCCCGGGTGGCGAAATTGGTAGACGCACTGTCTTCAGGTGGCAGCATCCGAAAGGTTGTGCTGGTTCGAATCCAGTCCCGGGCACAAATTTTAGCTCTCGTATTGCTTCGAATCATTTAAGATTCTTCAGACGCTTTTTTACGCCGTTGTTGGTCTTCAAGCTAATATATTCATCAATTTTCATGTTGCAGACCAACAACCGAAATGTAAGAAAGCTGATTTAATTTTGATTGTTGGTGTAAAGCATTATGTTAGACAATTCCAAAATTCGAACACTAACAACGGCGTAGAATCAAAAAATTCGAACTCCGGCTAGCAAAGGGCATAAATTTTATCCCTCTATTTCTCCGGATCATTTGAGATTTTTGAGATGCTTGATCAAATCATCTACCGGCGTTTGTTCTTTGTATGAATAACTTAAATTTCCCTTTTTATCATACAAAGCGGTAAAGGGCATTTTCATTAGACCGTAATAATTTCTTAAATAGAAACCGGTTCCTTCAGTCCCCACTTTTATATTTGAATACTTTGGAGTATTATGTTTTTTCTCAAACGGTGGCAATTCATCGAGCGGTTTATAGGTAACCATCACGATCTCCGCTTTTTTAAAATCATTTATTTTTTTGAACAGCTCATCCATTAATTTCTGGCAATGATCGCAGTCAGGATCAAAATATATAAGGACCACAGGTTTTCCTTTTGGCAGATCACTTGCCTTAAAGATCTTGTTGCCCGAAAGCATCATTTGAAAAGGAGGGATCGTTTGCGAAACAGCATGTGGATCGATGACCAGGCTTGTCAACGCGAAAACTATAACGGCAAAAAGGGATGATGATTTTTGAATCATAACCAATCAGTAATAAAATTCAATCTCCTTATAATTTTTTAGTACGCAAAATCATTTTTTTCTTTCTATTGGTTGATCTGCGTGTTACTGACAAAAGCAATTTTTTTACTGTCGGGCGCCCATGAAGGCGTATTAATGGACCCCTGGCCTCCATATAAATAAGCAATTACCTTCGGCTGCCCATAACCAACCGGCATGATGCGAAGATAAACGTGCTTGTAAAATGGATGATCATCCGGCTTTACATCCTTTGAAAAACTTAAAAACTGGATCCATTTTCTATCAGGTGAAATATGCGGAAACCAATTGTTGAATTCGTCTGAAGTAATCTGCACGGGGTTGGTGCCATCAGGGTTCATCCGCCAGATTTGCATCGTGCCGCTTCTCACCGAATTAAAATAAATATATTTTCCATCCGGGCTGTATTCGGGTCCGTCGTCAAGACCTGCAGTAGTTGTTAACCGCTCCTCTTTTCCGCCCATCGAAGAAACCCTGTAAATATCAAGATTGCCATCACCCCTTTCTGCAGTGTAAACAAGGAATTTATTGTCCGGCGACCATCCATGTAAATAGGATGGACCTACAGGTGTAATTCTTTTGGGAACACCGCCCGAAGAAGAAACAGTATATACAACTGAATTGTATTTGCCATCGCTGCTGCTTAAACCAAGCATTGTCCCATCGAAAGAAAGTACATGATCATTATTATTTCTTTTTATTGAATCAGTATTTAAAACTTCGGGGACCAGTTTTTTTAAATCGAATTTATACATAATACCATTGCTGTTATAAATAAGAGATTTGTTATCCGGCATCCAGTTCGGTGCCTGCAGCGATGCAGATGAAGTGTAAATGATAGTACGATGGCCTGTCGTTACATCCATTGTTTCAATATGACTGCCGATATAATCACGATATGGAACAAAATCGGTTTTTGCAGGGACGATGATGCGGACATTATCAAAG
>JBIOGV010000311.1:0-4316 GCA_044448365.1 Chitinophagales bacterium | reverse complement strand
GCAAATTCAATATTGGTTATAATGGCACGGTAAAGATTGTAAAACCAAGTGGTGGCAGCAGTGAATCATGGTGGGGTTCTGCGATCTATCTCAATTATGATCCATGCGCTGTGTTTGGATTGACAGCAAGAGGCGAATACTTTGGAGATGATAAAGGCGTAGCAGGATTTGGCACCAATATTTTTGATGTCACATTATCCGGTAATATACGTATCAGCAACCTGACGATTATTCCTGAATTCCGGTTGGATGCAGCAAAAGATCCGCTTTTCTTCAAGAACTCTGATACTAATTTTCCTACTGCAAAAAGCTCAGGCTCATTCATTCTTGCTGCAACTTATCATTTTTAAAGCTTTCTATGAAAGCAGAGCACTCTTTTTTATAGAATTTACTTGATCGGAAGAGCCATATCATTGAAAGTATCGCTCTTCATTTTTAAATACACCGAATGCCCGATACCCGCCATAACGATTTTCACAGCAAAGTATCAGCGGCAGGGCTGTTGATTGCAATGGGTATTGTATTCGGTGATATCGGCACTTCACCTTTATATACTTACACTGCCATCTTCCATGAAGGAGAAGTCATTAATGTATCAAAGGCGCTCGGAGTGTTAAGTGCTGTTTTCTGGACATTACTCTTACTTACTACGGTTAAATACATTTTCATAGTACTTCGTGCAGATAACGATGGAGAAGGCGGCATTTTTTCTTTGTATGCATTGGTAAGACGGTATTTTGGTAAATGGCTTATCATTTTCGCAATCATCGGAGCTGCATTTCTCATTGCAGATGGAATTATCACACCGCCGATTTCTGTTGCATCCGCTATTGAAGGGTTGCAAAAATTCAATCCAAAACTCAATACCGTTCCCTGGGTGCTCCTGATATTGGTTGTGCTGTTTATTTTTCAGCAAGCAGGTACCGGCAAAATTGGGAAAGTATTCGGACCGTTGATGCTGGGCTGGTTCAGTTTTATTGGTATCATCGGCTTGATGGCCATACATAATAACTGGCAAGTACTAAAAGCATTAAATCCTGCTTATGCATGGTATTTATTGAAAGATTATCCGGGAGGATTTTGGCTGCTTGGGGGAATTTTTTTATGTACAACCGGCGCCGAAGCCTTATACAGTGATATGGGCCACGTGGGACGGAACAATATCCGATGGAGCTGGATGTACATTAAAATTTGTCTTGTGCTTAGTTATGCTGGCCAAACTGCCTGGCTTATATCTCATAAAGGGGAAACGCTAGGCAATGTCAGCCCGTTTTACAATACCATTCCTTCCGGCATATATATTTTTGCAGTAATTATTGCAACGGTGGCTACAATAATAGCCAGCCAGGCACTGATCAGCGGATGTTTCACACTGGTAAATGAAGGGATACAGTTGAATATCTGGCCAAGACATAAAGTTAGTTTTCCTACAGAGATCAAAGGCCAGGTTTATATTTCTTTTATCAATTGGTTTTTAATGTTGGCCTGCATAGGAATGGTTTTGTATTTTCAAAAATCAACAAATATGGAAGCGGCCTTTGGCCTGAGTGTGACATTGACCATGCTTATAACAAGTGTCCTGGTAGTAATGTATTTGCTGACAAAAAGAACTTCCAAACCGCTGATCATCTTATTCGCTCTTGTCTTTTTTTCTATTGAAGGAGTGTTCCTGGTAGCCAACCTCAGCAAAGTTCAGCATGGCGGATGGATAACATTGCTGATCGGTACATTTCTTTCTATTGTTATGTATGTATGGTATAATGGGGAACAGATACACAGGAAATTCATTGGATATGTTTCTCTTGATGACCAGATCACTGTATTACAGGAATTAAGTCGCGATAAAAAAGTTCCTCAGTATGTCACCCACCTGATTTATCTCACCAACTCTTACCATGAAAATTTGATTGAGAAGCAATCAATGCATTCCATCCTGAAATTCCCCGAAAAAAAGGCAGATATTTATTGGTTTGTACATATTAATGTCACTGATGAACCATATACCACGGAGTATAAGGTAAAAATCCTGGCGCCTAACGATGTTTATCATCTCGACTTTAACCTGGGTTTCAGAATAGAACCGAAGCTGGACCTGATGTTTCGGACAGTGGTTAACGAGTTGAGGACAAGAGGGGAATTAATGCTGGAAAGAACGCCTGTAAGTAAATATATCTTAAATCAGGGTGAAGATCATATATTTATCCTGAATGATTCTTATCTGTCAAACGACAATGAAATTTCGCAGGGGAATTTTTTTTTATTGAAGTTTTATTATTTACTGAGACAAATAGCTGTAAAGAAAGAAAAGAACTTCGGAATTGAAACCTGTAATGCACAAACAGAAAAATATCCCCTCGTGGTCAATCCAATTTCGAGGCTTTATTTAAGAAGGGAAAAAGAATAAAGTTTGCCGGAAAAAGGTTTTGAAATGTGTTTTTCTTTATTTTGAAAGATAATTATGAGTGAAGTAAATGACGATAAAGAAAAAAGAGCCGAGCAGTTTTTAAAACTAAATCGCACAGACAACCGCGGTAAGCTGAAAATTTATATCGGCATGAGTGCTGGCGTGGGAAAGACGTATCGTATGCTGGAAGAAGCACATGATCTCCTGGAAAAAGGAGTCAATATTAAGGTAGGTTATGTTGAAACGCATGGAAGAAAAGAGACACAGGCATTGATTGATGGATTACCTGTGATACCAAGGCGTGAAGTTTTTTATAAAGGAAAAAAAATGGACGAACTGGACGTTCAGGCAATATTGTTACTTCATCCTGAAATAGTGATCGTAGATGAGTTGGCACATTCAAATATTCCCGGCAGCAAAAATGAAAAACGCTGGCAGGATGTTGTAGACCTGATGGAAGCAGGCATTGATGTGATTACAGCCGTCAATATTCAGCATATAGAAAGTATCAATGAAGATGTAAAGCAGATCACTGGTGTAGAAGTAAAGGAAAGAGTGCCTGATAAATTATTGCAACTGGCGGATGAGGTGGTGAATATAGACCTGACGGCGAAGGAGCTGATCACGAGATTGAAAGAAGGAAAAATTTATGACCATGGAAAAGTTCAGCAGGCATTGACCAATTTTTTTCAACCGGAAAAAATTTTGCAACTCCGTGAACTGGCATTGAAAGAGGTGGCCGGCCAGGTGGAAAGAAAAGTGGATTATGAAGTTCAGCTTACAAAAACCGGGTATCGCCACGAGCATTTTCTTGCCTGCATTTCATCCAATCATGAAATTGCCCAGCGAATTATTCGAAAAACCGCAAGACTTGCTTCTTATTACAACAGTCAATGGTACGTTTTGTATGTGCAAACTCCTAAAGAATCTTCCGATAAAATTCTCCTGGCTGATCAACGCCATTTAATCAATAATTTTAAGAACGCAACGGAACTGGGTGCGGAGGTGATTCAGAAAAAGTCAGACAATGTGGCCGAGGCAATTATGGAAATAGTCGAAGAAAAAGGGATTACTACCGTATGCCTGGGCAAGCCGCATTTAAATTTATTCCAGATCATTTTGCGCACTAATGTTTTTAATCAACTGCTGAAGACACTTTCAAAAAATGATGTTGACCTTGTGATATTATCGTAATGGCTACCAGTGTAAAAAATAAGATACGGTTGGGAACAGTCTTTCTTTTCATTTTGCTCCTGTTATCGGGTGGCTTTGGTATTTATAATCTCGTTCGTTTAAAGAATGCCGCACAGACCATTCTTAAAGACAACTATGAATCGCTGGACTATTGCGACATCATGCAACGGCAATTGGACAGCCTGGATATTAACCGTACCGCTGCTTTACAAAAATTTGAAGATGCGCTTACGAAAGAAGAAAATAATATTACAGAACCGGGTGAAGGGGAAGCGAGTGCCATTCTGCGTTCCCATCTCAATAAACTAAAAGCGAGTAATGCCTCTGACAGTGTTATAAAAAGTATTCATCATCAACTGCATTTGATCCTCACGGCGAACATGAGCGCTATTCAAAGAAAAAATTTAAGAACAGAAACGAGGGCTGAAAATGCTTTAACTTATCTCACCCTTATAGCCGGTATTATATTCTTAGTGGCATTTACTTTTACGTTTAATTTCCCATCTGTCCTCACCAATCCTATTCGTGATATTACCGAAGGGATACAGGAGATAAGCCGAAAAAATTATAAACACCGGATCCATATAAAAAATAAAGATGAGTTTGGCCAAATGGCTGATGCCTTTAATGCAATGGCAGAGCGGCTTGAATATTTTGAAAGCAGTAGCCTTAATAAAATGATGTTTGAAAAAAGCAGGGCTGAAGCAGTGATCAATAG
>JBIOGV010000310.1:0-4342 GCA_044448365.1 Chitinophagales bacterium | reverse complement strand
TGTTGCAGCAGCAGGTGTGGCAGCTGTACCAGCAGCGGCCGGAGCAGCCCCGGCAACAGGAGCAGCAGCTTCTTCCTGTTTCAATTCCCTCGTTAGTGTAACAGATGCTACCGGGATACGAGGTGAATTCATGATCTCGTAATGCTCGACCTTTACATCTTCTACACGAACATTTCCGTTTAACTCCAGGTTATCAATGTTCACTTCAATATGCTCCTTCAAATATTTTGGATAAGTTTTTACTTTCAGGCTCTTCATTTTAATATGCAGCTTCCCTCCATCTTTTACTCCCACAGGACTTCCTACAAATTTTAATGGAATGTTTGCGATTACTTTTTTGTCTTCTACCAGCTCCATTAAATCCACATGAATTAAATGATCGGTTACCTTGTCAAATTGCAGTTCTTTCATAATACATTTGTACGTGTCGCCATTCAGTTTTATTTCTGCAAACTGAAAATCCGGTGTATATACCAATGACTTAAAAGCCATTGAAGGAGCGGAAAAATTGATCTCTTTAGCACCCCCGTAAATTACACCAGGCACGTTACCCTGAGAGCGAAGCTGGCGGGTGGCTGATTTGCCAAGTTCGGTCCTCAGTTGTCCTTCGATTGTAATTGATTTCATTTTTATTTTATTTAATAATTAAAAAGTCAAAAATCAAAAGTAAAAATTGGTAACCGAAATAATGAAATTTAGATGATCAGACTTTTTACTTTTGACGTTTTATTTGTCCCTTCTCTGCGAATGAATAAACAGGCTGGTAATACTTTTATTCTCATACGCATTCCTGATAGCGATAGCAAAAAGTTCAGAAACTGAAAGTACTTTGATCTTGGTGGTAAGATTTTTTTTAATTGGAATTGTATCACAAATCACTAATTCTTCCAACACACTGTTTTCAATATTTTCATACGCGTTGCCGCTTAATACAGGATGTGTGATCAAAGCCCTTACGCTCCTGGCACCTTTTTCTTTTAAAAGAGCTGCACTTTTTGCCAATGTTCCGCCGGTATCGCAAATATCATCGATCAGCACGATGTCTTTACCGTCAACATCACCGATCACCATCATACTGGCGATCTCATTGGCCCGTTTACGATGTTTATCGCAGATAACCATTTCCGCCTCAAAATAACTGGCAATTTCCCTGATTCGGTTGGCTGCCCCTACGTCGGGGGCCGCAAAGGTAAGGTTTTCGAGCTTCAGATTTTGGATATAAGGGATAAAAACCGCCGAGCTGTCAAGATGGTCAACAGGTATATCAAAATAACCCTGGATCTGGGGTGCATGGAGGTCCATGGTTATCACCCTGTCTGTTCCGGCTGCGGTTAAAAGATTGGCTACTAATTTACTTCCGATGGCAACCCTGGGCTTATCCTTACGATCCTGGCGTGAATATCCGTAATAGGGAATCACAGCAATTATTTTATAAGCAGAAGCCCTCCGTGCTGCATCGATCATTAACAACAATTCCATCAGATTATCAGTAGGGGAATGAGTACTTTGAACGAGGAAAACATAGTCTCCTCTGACACTTTCAAGAAAAGCCGGGCAAAGCTCTCCATCACTGAATTTTTGAATATTGATCCTGCCCAGTTGACATCCATATCGTCTGCATATCTGTTCTGCCAATTCCTGGGAGCCCGTGCCGGAAAAAATCTTTGCGTAAGGTTGCATGGCTGAAATGTGAAGGAATTTCTCCAACTGAGTCATTAACCTTCAATGCGGCGAAGATATAAATTAACAGCCATTCAGACCGGGGAGGCCTGAAATTATTCACCGGGATTAAACAAATAATTTACCTGACGACAGTAATGCTGGCCGTTGTGTAGCCGGTCGAAGGAGAAGCTTTTTGTTCATTCTTTTTAGCCACTTCGGTCTTGCTGGCATTACAACTATAAAATATGGTTGAGCAAATAAAAACCGAAAAAAGAAGAACTACAATATATACTCCGGCGAAGAAAAGAATGGGATGTAACGCACCCATTGCAGTTGAAGTTTTGCTTTTCATAAGAGTTGAATTTTTATTGTTTTCGTGGGATTAGGATTTTCTGTCAATATTTAACGTTGCTTTTACCGTTAAGTTGTATTGACGGAAATAAAAATATTCACTAATCTTTGTCGATGCAAGAGAATAAATACTCAATAAAACAGTGGGCAAAGGACGACCGCCCGAGAGAAAAATTACTAATACATGGCGCCCCTCATTTAAGCGATTCGGAGCTACTGGCGATTCTACTGAATCATGGAACAAGGGACAAGAGCGCCGTAGACCTGGCAAAGGAAATAATGCATTTAGGTAAAAACAATTTGAATGAACTAGGGAAATACACTGTAAAAGAATTGATCAAAATAAAAGGCATTGGGGAAGCAAAGGCTATTACAATAGTGGCTGCTATGGAAATAGGCAGGAGAAGACAAGCCGGAAACTACCTTCATAAGCCGGTTATGTCAACGAGCAGGGACCTTGCCGGCTATCTCCAGGCCATTTTTCAGGATCATAATCACGAGGTATTTGCTGTAGCTTTTTTAAATCAGTCCAATAAGATCAATCATATTGAAATTATCAGTGAAGGCGGAATAACGGGAACAATTGCCGATCCAAGGATCATCCTAAAAAAAGCTTTGGAAGAAAATGCGGTGAGCCTCGTGCTCTGTCATAACCATCCTTCGGGAAGCCTTAAGCCAAGCAGGCAGGATGAAGAGATAACAAAGAAAATAAAAGAAGCGGCCAAATTCTTTGACATCAAAATCCTCGATCACATTATAGTAAGTGATAGCGGCTATTTTAGTTTTGCCGATGAAGGGATTATTTGAAAAGGTCAGTGACTGAATCTGAACTCTGCACCGGAATTTTTGAGGGATGTATTCGTTAGGAAGTATTTTTTCACGCAAAGAAACACAACGAATACAAAAGGACTTAGCGCCCCTGCCTACCGGCAGGCAGGTTTGCATGAAATCAAATTATTGATTCAAATCTGTCACAAGCCCAATGAGAAAAGCTTCATCAACCTCACCTGAATTATCTGACATATATTTATCCACTTTGGAACCACCTGCAGTTAAGACAGTTTTAATTGATTTCTTTTTTAATTCAATTTTTTTAAATTCTTTTCCACCGGGCAGCACTACATAATAGGTAGCGATATCCTTGTACTCATCATATTTATTACCCGTTTCTATAATTCCATTTGTGCTATAGTTAGCGGCGATAAATTTTGTTTTAACCAATTTATATAAGGAATACTTACTATTGTTCTTTACAAGAGTTAAAAAGAAATCGTTGTCATTAATAATTCCGACACGTTCAAAATGATATGTTTTATCATCAGAAAGGGTAAATGATTTGATCTTATTGAGGTAAAGTTCTATCGCCGTCTTTTTATCCTTTGTCATGATCAGTGTACCGGCTGCTTTATTATAATTGAACAAGGTATTCGGATCAGAATATACGCTATCCACAACGCTTACCACAACTCCATGTACCCATTTATCAAACAGATAGCGGCTTCCCACTGTTTCTTCCTTCGGCGTAAAGCTGGGGATACTACCTGCTGTAATGAAACGGGAATCCTCGGCCCTGGCAAAATTGGAAAAATCATTCCTCATCATTTCCGCGTTCACGATATCCTGCTGTGCATATATGGTTGGAGATAATACAAACAAAGTAATAATACCGGATAAAAGCTTTTTCATATTGTAATTTTTTTTCTATTAAAGGAGAAAACAAATTTAGTCAAAACAAGCGAGAAAAATCATGCTTGCGCTGTGGGTCCTCCAAAATTCAAAGGTAACTGAACCTCTTCGAGGTCCTGAATTTTGCCATTTGTAGTTTCAAAGCGGGAAATATTTTCTGTAAGTGCTTTCATAAATCTTTTTGCATGCTGCGGAGTAAATATTATGCGCGACTTTACTTTGCTCTTTGGCGTGCCCGGCATCACATTCACAAAATCAACAACAAATTCCGCGTGGCTGTGTGTAATGATTGCAAGATTTGCATATTCCCCTTCAGCAACTTCTTCGCTGATCTCAATATTCAATTGATTGTTGACCGGTTGATCCGACATAATAATATTTTGGAATAAAGATAAATCAAATTCAATGACTGCTCCCAACATACAAATCAAAAACTATTCGACGTGGTGTTCTTTGTGTTTTCTTTGTGGCCTTGGTGACCTGCTACGCCAGGCGAATTTAATTTAGGTCTCAAATACACAGCGGATTGCTCAATACTCAAAGAACATATTGAGATTACGATGTGCAGATAGTCAAATCAAAGATCATTCGGCGTTGTGTTCATTGTGGGTCTTTGTGACCTTAGTGACCTCAAAAATGGACA
>JBIOGV010000309.1:0-4352 GCA_044448365.1 Chitinophagales bacterium | reverse complement strand
TGGATTGTCCAGTAAAATCTAAAGTTTTAACTTGAGACATAGCTTCTGATTTTAAGTGTTATAAATGTTTTAGCTCAACAAAATTTACACTTATTACAGAAGCTTTCTTCGATTAAAAAAAGCATGAGATCTTTGCGTGAATATTTTCAAAATGAGACGTTGCAACAAATTATTTAAAACTGTAAAAAGAATGCGGTACCTTCTCCTTCTGCTGATTGTACCTGTACATTTCCCTTGTGGAGCATCATAATTTGTTTGCAAAGACTAAGACCAATCCCGCTTCCATTCTTTTTTGTACTAAAAAAAGGCACAAAGATCTTATCGAGTAACTCCGGTGGCATGCCATTGCCGTTATCCGCAATTTTTATCACCGACCTGTGATTGGAAGCGATATAAGCGGACAAGACAATTTTTGGAGAGGCATTATCTTTTATTGCCTCAATTGCATTTACAACAAGATTGATCAAAACCTGTTCTACAAGATTCACATCAATTTCCAATTGAAGGTCTGTGTCTTTTAAAATCGTTTCCAGTTCAATATTCTTTTGTTCCAGCGTTGGTTGCATTAATTGTAAAAGGTTTCCAAACAGTTCTCTTACATAAACTTTTTTCAAATTCAGCGTGGTGATCTTATTCAGGTTACGATAGGTTTCTGCGAACTTCAATAACCCTTCACTTCTTCTTTTGATTGTATCTATTCCCAATTCAAGATCATCCAGAGACCCGTTCTCATCACTCAATGAAATAACAGATTGTTGCAGACGATGTTTTAAAGTGTCTGCCAGGGATGAAATAGGAGCAACAGAATTCATGATCTCATGTGTCATTACACTTAACAATTTTTGCCAGGCTTTTGATTCAGTTTCATCCAATGCTTCATTCACATTCTGAAAAGCGATCAATTTATAAATTTTCCCTTCCGTCTGAAATGCAGTGGCAGAAAGCAACACTTTAAACGAACTGCGCTCAAAATGGGCTGCTGCTATTTTGCTTACGCCGGGTTTTAATGCAATAATTTCCTTATATAATTCTTCATCTCTTCTTATCAGTGAATGAATGGTTTTCAAATAAGGCAAATGCATCATTCTTTTTAATGATTCATTCATCCAGACCACAGCACCCGTTTCTTCTTCGTAAGAAATAATACCTGTGTCTACCAGCTCCAGTATTTTCTGTAAATACTGGTATTGAGTTTCCTTTTCCTTGCTGATAACTTTAAAAGTTGTATTGATCTCATTAAAGCCTTTTCGCAGGGGCTGTAATTCAATAGGTGCATGTTTTACATCAAAATACCTTGAAAAATCGCGGTAGTGAACAGATTCAACAAATTCGCTCAGTTCTTCCTGGGCTTTCTTTTGAAAACGAAAAATATCAATAAGCTGGTAAATGATCACCGGCGCAGCTATTAAGAGATAAACGTACCATTGCTGAATAAAAATGAATGAAGCAGCTGAAAGTGTTATGAACAGCAAGATCACTCTCAGTAAGATTCTCCATTCAAAGTTTCTAAAATTCATAATGAGTCAGGGTTCAAGGCACAAGATACAAGGATCCAAATATAGGGTTCAAGAGATCCGGCACTTTGTCGTTAGACGTGAATCGTGAGTTGGTTTCACGTCTAACAATTCACGTCTTGCGCCTTAGATATCATATTTGCTAAGTCTTCTGTATAATGCCGTTCTTGTTAATCCCAATTCTTTAGCAGCTTTTGTAATATTCCCGTTATGTTTTTCAATGACTTTAAGAATTGTATTTTTTTCAATGGCGCTTAGTTTTAATTCAGAAGGCTCATTCTCTGAAACCGAGGGCATTTCAAGGGGCGAAAAGATAAGGTCCTTAGCCTGTAAAATACTTTCGTCTGCCATGATTACTGCCCGTTCAATTGTATATTGAAGTTCCCGAACATTTCCGGGGTAGTTATAATTTAATAATTTTTCCATCGCCTTTTTATCAAATTCAGGTGTAAGCTTCATGTATTTATTGCTGTACAATTTTGTAAAATGTTTTGCCAGCAAAATAATGTCATCATCCCTTTTACGTAAAGGCGGCATTATGATTTCGACCGTGTTGACACGATAGATCAGGTCTTTGCGGAACCTGTTTTCATTGGCCAGTTCCGGTAAAGAAACATTTGTAGCGCAGATCAATCGGATATCAATCGGTAATATTTCATTACTGCCTATTCTTGAGATCTGCCGGTTTTGCAATACACTTAAAAGCTTGGCCTGCTGGTGTAAAGAAATATTTCCGATTTCATCAAGAAATAAGGTACCTCCGTTTGCCATTTCAAATCTTCCTATCCTGTCTTCCCGGGCATCGGTAAACGCTCCTTTTTTATGACCAAACAATTCGCTTTCAAATAAAGATTCCGTCAAAGCTCCTACATCTACTTTTATAAATGCTTTATCTGCCCTCATGGATCTCTGGTGTATTGCTTTTGCGATCAGATCCTTTCCTGTTCCATTTTCTCCAAGTATTAAAATATTTGCATCAGTGGGCGCTATTTTTTCAATCTTTAAAAAAATTTCCTGCATCACTTCCGATTCACCGATCAGCTCTTTTCCGATTACTGATGCGGCATCACTAATACCAATCGTGACAGACTTGCTTTCTTTTTTCTTCAAAGCCTCTTTAATAGTTGTAAGCAGCTTTTCATTATGCCAGGGTTTTATTACAAAATCAGCGGCGCCTTCTTTTAATGATCGTACAGCAAGATCGATATCACCGTAAGCCGTGATCATGATTACAGATGAATCGGATTTTAGTTTTTTTATCTCATTTAACCAGAACAGTCCTTCATTGCCGGTATTAATGGAACTGTTAAAATTCATATCCAGCAAAATCGCGTCATAAACATCTTTTGATAAAAGCCAGCGAAGATTTTGAGGATTTTTTTCAGTGACAACATTTTTTACTTCAGTTTTTAATAATAATCTTACCGCTGTTAATACGTCCTGGTCATCATCGATTACCAATATGGAAGCGTTTTTCAGGTTCATATTATTTAATTAGCAATAGCCAATGGACAATATGCAAAAATTTATTATAAAAAACCTGGATTGCTGATTGCCTGTTGCCTATTGCCGATTCCTTATGCTGCAAGTATACCATAAATACAAAGTGATGGCAACTAAATTTTTACAAAAAAGCTAATATATCTACTGTATCAAAACCGGACAGTTATTGTATCATAAACGAACGTCTTCGTAGATCTAATAAGTTTAATTATCTGTAAATCATTAGACTTCCAGATTGGCATATTCTTGCCTTAAAAAAGGAGGTGCAGTTTTTCGTTTAGAGTTCAGGGTCGGGTTCCATTTTTTTAATCTCAGTAAACACGGTCTTTGGTTCTGAACTTTTTTAGAACTTACTCGAACAGGCAACCTAAAAAAACATAAACAAAAAATAATTACGTGGATCGCGTTATCAAAAAAAGTAAATGGAACAGGAAACGTATTTTAACTATTACTGGTATCGTCGCGCTTATTGTTTTAATTGTATTGAGTTATTTGTACACCTCCGGCAAAAGTAAACTGAATGTAGATCTTGAGCGCATTACTGTCAGTGATGTAAAGAAAGGTCCTTTCCAGGAAACGATTCCTATAAATGGAGTCGTTATGCCGCTTACAACTATTTACCTTGATGCCGTTGAGGGTGGAAGAGTCGAGGAAAAATTTGTTGAAGACGGGGCTGTTATGAAAAAGGGAGATCCGATTTTGCGACTCAGCAATACTGATCTCGAGCTGAATCTCCTGTCGCAGCAATCAAATGTATATAATACGCTCACACAAATGCAGATCGCCAGGAATGCTGCGCAACAGAACACTGTTTCAAAATTAAATCAGATGACCGACGCGGAAAGTGAATTAAAAGAAGCGGAGCGCGTGTACAACCTGGATAAAAGTCTTTACGAGCAAAAAGTGATCGGACTCCAGGAATTTAAAAAAGCAGAGAACGATTATAATCATTCCGTGGAAAAGAAAAGATTGACAGAGCAACTGCTAAAACAGGATTCGACTTCCAATGAACAGCAGGTAGCACAGGCAAAACAATCCTACCGGGGTTCACAAGATGCGTTAGATCTATTTCAAAAAAAAGTGGGAGATCTTATTGTAAGGGCCCCTGTTGACGGTCAACTTACTTCGCTTGATGCGGAAAGGGGCCAGAATAAAAATAAAGGTGAACGCCTCGGCCAGATCGATGTATTGAGTGGATTCAAAGTAAGAGCCGACATTGATGAACATTATATTTCAAGAATCATAACAGGTTTATACGGCATTTTCACTTTTGCAAATAAAGATTACAAACTGGTTATCAAAAAAGTTTTTACGCAGGTAACGAATGGGCGTTTC
>JBIOGV010000308.1:0-4353 GCA_044448365.1 Chitinophagales bacterium | reverse complement strand
TGGTAACGTATATCATCAAAAAATTTCTCTTTTACCTGGCTGCAGTAAGCAATGGCGCGGGTTCTTGTATCGTCTATATTGTTACATTCTTTTCTCGCCTGGATCATTTTTTCTACTAATTCACTTGTTTTGCTGATGTGCTCTGATATTTTTTCCAGTATATGTTTTTGATTGGCATATGCAGATTCCGGTGAACCGGCATCTTTTAATCCCTTAACATTATTTGAGAGCAAATTCTGGTAACGAATGGCAGCCGGTAAAATATGGTTGGTAGCCAGCTCACCCATGATACGTCCTTCTATCTGTACTTTCTTGATATATTTTTCCAGTTCGATTTCATGACGCGCTTCTAATTCTGCATGGGTATAAACATGATTGTGTTCAAACAATTTCTTTGCCTTGTCTGTAATCATGAAATCCAGCGCAAGCGGGGTTGTTTTTACATTTGGCAATCCTCTTTTTTCTGCTTCCTTTTCCCATTCTTCGCTATAATTATTCCCTTCGAATAAAACTTTTTCGCTTGAGACAATGTATTGACGAATGACATGCATAATAGCAATTTCCTTTTTCTCACCTTTATCGATCAATCTGTCTACATCATTTTTAAAATTCTTTAAGGTTTCTGCTAAAATCGTATTCAGTGAAGTCATCGCATTGGCGCAATTTGCTGAAGAGCCAACGGCCCGGAATTCAAATTTATTTCCGGTAAATGCAAAAGGAGAAGTGCGGTTACGGTCCGTATTATCCATGAGCAATTCCGGGATGCTTTTGTGAATGTCGATCTTTAACATGCTCTCATCCTGTTCATCCATTTTATCTGATACCCGTTCTTTAATATCCTGTAAAACTTTTGTAAGATATTGCCCGATAAAAACGGAAATGATAGCAGGCGGTGCTTCATTGGCCCCAAGCCGGTGATCATTTGGTGCAGAGGCTATGGAAGCCCTCAATACATCAGCGTAATCATGAACGGCCTTAATGGTATTCACAAAAAAAGTGAGGAACATTAAGTTTGTTTTGGGAGTTTTGCCCGGGGCCAAAAGGTTTACTCCCGTATCAGTGGCCATGCTCCAGTTGTTATGCTTACCACTTCCGTTGATACCGGCAAATGGTTTTTCATGCAGCAGCACTCTTAATTTATGGCGAGTCGCTACACGGGTCATAATATCCATCAACAATGTATTATGATCAACTCCGAGATTTACTTCTTCAAAAATTGGCGCACATTCAAACTGGGAGGGAGCCACTTCATTGTGCCGTGTTCGCAAAGGAATGCCAAGACGGTATGCTTCTTCTTCATAATCTCTCATAAAGGCATATATTCTTTCGGGGATTGAACCAAAATAATGATCTTCCAATTGTTGCCCTTTGGCAGAACTGTGGCCAAATACCGTTCTTCCGCAAAGAACAAGATCGGGCCTGGCATTGTGCAAGCCTTCATCGATCACAAAATATTCCTGTTCCCATCCAAGTGTTGCCGTGACCTTTGTTACGTTCTTGTCAAAATAATTACAAATATCTACCGCAGCTTTATTGAGTGATTCCAGTGCTTTCAGCAAAGGAGCTTTATAATCCAGCGATTCCCCGGTGTAAGAAACAAAAATGGTAGGAATGCAAAGAGTTTTTCCCTGCCCGATTTCCATAACAAATGGCGGTGATGAAGGATCCCAGGCTGTATAACCTCTTGCTTCAAATGTTGCCCGCAAACCTCCGCTTGGAAATGAAGAAGCATCTGGTTCTTGCTGTATCAATGCATCGCCTTCAAATTGTTCAATGGGAGTTCCATCGCTTTTGATAGTAAAAAATGAATCATGTTTTTCAGCGGTAGAACCGGTAAGAGGCTGGAACCAGTGTGTAAAATGAGTTACACCCTTGCTTTCCGCCCAGGCACGAATACCATTGGCGATCTGGTGCCCCATATTCCTGTCGATTTTTTGGCTGGCTTTAATGGAAGAAGTCAGGCTTTTAAAAGCTTCATCGCTTAAATATTGACGGGCAGTTTTCAGGTTGAATACGTTTTCGCCAAAAATAGCTGTGATCTTGGTAGATCCCTGGACATCGGCTTCCTGTCTTGTGCTCAGGTTATCAATTGCTGTAAAACGAAGTGACATGATAGTTTAGATTTTAATTCGCTAAATGTAATGAAAATTCAAAAAGGGCAAGCCAATAAGCTTACCCCCTTCAATGATTTTTAATTGTACATATATTTTAAGCCACTTTAGCTGCAAACTCAACTTCTGCTGTTTTAACTGTCTTTACAATTCTTGCGGCTACTTTATAAGGATCAGCCGCACTGTTTGGACGGCGATCTTCCAATCTTCCTCTCCAGCCTCTTTCAATAGTGCTGATTGGAATACGAATGGAAGCACCGCGATCCGATACACCATATGTAAATTCATCGATTGCTGCTGTTTCATGTTTGCCGGTCAACCGCATGTGATTATCTGGTCCATATACTTCAATATGTTCCATGATCACTGGTCTGAAAGATTCGCAAATTTTTTCGAAAGTTTCACGACTTCCTGCGTTTCTCATAATACCATTTGAAAAATTCGCATGCATACCGCTGCCGTTCCAGTCAAGATGACCCAATGGTTTGCAATGCCAGTTAATGGCAACACCATATTTCTCACCAATTCTTTCAAGCAGGTAACGGGCAACCCACATTTCGTCGCCTGCTTGCTTAGCGCCTTTTGCGAAGATCTGGAATTCCCATTGGCCCGTTGCTACTTCTGCATTGATACCTTCTACATTCAATCCTGCATCCAGGCATGCATCGAGGTGTTCTTCAACTATGGCGCGGCCATATGCATTTTTTGCTCCTACTGAGCAATAATAAGGTCCTTGTGGTCTCGGAAAACCGCCATCAGGAAAACCAACAGGTCTGTCCGTGTCCGGATTCCATAAAAAATATTCCTGCTCAAATCCAAACCAGAAATCATTATCATCATCTTCGATTGTTGCCCTTCCGTTTGATTCATGCACAGTTCCATCCGAATTTAAAACTTCACACATTACCAGGTACGCATTTTTTCTCTGAGGATCTTTAGTGACAAAAACAGGTTTCAACAAACAGTCTGAAGACCCGCCCGGAGCTTGCTCTGTCGATGAGCCATCAAAGGACCATATCGGGGTACCTTCTAAGGTGCCATCATAGTCTCTTTCAATTTTTGTTTTACTGCGAAGACTTTGCATTGGCTTGTAGCCATCGAGCCAAATGTATTCGAGTTTGGATACTGACATAAGCTTATTTTTAATTTATTAGTTTGAAAAATATTTGTATTGCAAAAGAAAAGGATAATGAGGATTTTTCCAATTTTTTGAAATCAAATCTTAAGATTTTGGAAAAATTGTGGAAAAAAAGCTAAAAATTTATCAAAATCACTGTGTTTTCTGAGGAATATTCTGTGATTTATCTATGTTATTTTTATTTTTAATATTTGAAAAAAGAAGGCTATTGACCTTTTCCCAATTAATACCGCATAAAACAGGCGTCATTAATAAAGGCAGCACGATACTTCTATATCTTACTATTGCCCCGAGATTGTTCACAACATACCCAATGGTTATTAAAACCGAAAACGAAAGAAAAAGACAGAAATAATAAAAAAATAAAACTTGATCCTGTTTCTTCTCCTTTCTTTTCCAGAAGAGATAAATAAAAAATAAAAAAAGTAAAACATCTGTCTCCGTAGCAGCAGCAAGTGAAAGAATATGTCTTACGTCGGAAAGATAAGGTCTTAAAATTGATAAACTGATGGCCTGGGGTATATTGATGACAAAGCTCGGGAAACTCGGCTCTAATCTTTGCATTGGCACGGATGAATTTCCAACGAGTGCAACAAACTCCTTTTGCTTTGTTACTACCGCATGCGGGAAATCAAGATTCGCACTGATATATTTTGCGGTAAAAAAGAAGATCACAAAAAAAATATAGCAGGTCACAAAAACGGCAATCGGTCTTTTGAAAAATCTTGCTGTAAGAAACCATGCTATCAAACCAGGTATAAGAATCACAATAAGAAAATTCCGGAGCGCTATTATCAATATTAAACCAAGAAGAGTTAAAAGAATGTTTTCTATTAAAACTTTTTTCTTTTTCAGAGCAAAGTAGAAATTGAAGATCACCATGCTGAATCCAAGAAATATTAACCCCTCTTTGTGCAGTCCGCTTGCCCAATAAAGAAAAGAAGGGATTAAGAAAACAGCGATCAATACCTGCAATTTTTTGCCCGGGTAAACATCATTCATTACCCTGTAAATGGCTATGGGGCCAAACATGCTGATAAATGAATAAAAAATAACGTTTGTGTAATAATTCCCAAAACTAAAAATATTGAAGACGGATAGGAT
>JBIOGV010000307.1:0-4437 GCA_044448365.1 Chitinophagales bacterium | reverse complement strand
TTGATCGCTTCTTTGATGGCCTCATTACTTAACAAGTCGATCATGACATCCGGAGAATTGTTGTTTTTATATGCATTGTTAAAAATATTCAGATTGTCCCTCAATTCACGGATCACTTGTTTCTTCAATACATCATTTGTCTTTGCTTCTTTGTTTAGAAAAGCAAGTAAGTCTTTGAGGGGACCTATTCCGGTTTTGAGCCAGTCAAGATTCATGAATCAAATATAAAAGAACCAAATTTCAAATCACAAGTTCCAGATAAATTAAAAAATCAAAACCTACACTGCCGGCAGGCAGGGTAAAAAGTAAAAATTAATGGCTAAACAAAGGAGATTTTTTTGATTTTTACTTTTCACTTATTTGGTTCTTGTCATTTGGTTCTTAGTGCTTTTGTTACCTGTATCTTTGACAAGTGAAGGAACCGCTACGATATATTGCTCATTTTGATCTCGATTCTTTCTTTGTATCCGTGGAAGTTTTGAATGATCCATCATTGAAAGGAAAACCCGTACTCGTTGGCGGAAGTGACCGGGGTGTGGTTGCGGCCTGCAGTTATGAAGCGAGAAAGTTTGGAATCCATTCTGCAATGCCCATGAAGCAGGCTAAAAAACTTTGCCCGCAGGCTATTGTTGTAAGTGGTATGCGTGGTGAATATAGCCGTTATTCAAGATGGATTACAGATATCATTGCCTCCAAAGTGCCGACGTTTGAAAAGGCATCTATCGATGAATTTTATATTGATCTCACCGGCATGGATAAATTTTTTGGTGTAAGCAATTACACAAAAGAATTAAGGCTGCAGATTATTAAAGACACGGGGCTTCCTATTTCCTGTGGATTATCATCAGGCAAAATGATCAGCAAGATTGCAACCAATGAGGCCAAGCCAAATGGCTTTTTGGAAATTCCACACGGAAAAGAAAAAGATTTTTTATGGCCATTGCCCATTGAAAAAATTCCGGGTGTCGGGAAAAACACAGAGCAACAGTTGAAGAACTTTGGCATTTATAAAATTGAAGATATTGCTAAAACGCCCATTGATGTGATGGAAAAATATTTTGGTAAATGGGGTGAATCACTCTGGCGTAAATCAAATGGAATGGATACATCGGTAATTGAAACAGGTTGGGAACAAAAAAGCATGAGCCATGAAAATACTTTTGAGGAAGATAAAACTGATCTTAATTTTTTATTCAGTGAATTGGTGAGACTGACAGAAAAAACAGCTTATTCATTGAGGGGAGATGACATGCTGACCGGGTGTATAACCGTAAAGATCAGGTATTCCAATTTTGAAACTACTTCCAGGCAGGAAACGGTCGATTATACTTCGCTCGACGATAAATTAATTGCTAAAGTAAAAGACCTGTTTAATAAATCATGGCAGAAGAACAGACCGGTAAGATTGCTCGGAGTTCGTTTCAGTCAACTGATCCCGTTTACCATGCAAATGAGTTTGTTTGAGAATAATGCAGAAAAATTGAATTTGTATAAGGCGGTGGATGACATTAAGAACAGGTTTGGCAGTAAAACAGTTGTGAAAGCAGTAACTTCGCACCTTACTGAAAGTGCGAACAGAAATACAACAACACATAACAAGAAGAAAAGCAGTTAATCTTTCTATTAGTATTTACCCGTTATTTACTTTTATTTATTAGCGCGTATCTTCGTCCCCCAAAATTTAGATATTATGCCAAAGGCCTGGAAAGATTACCTTGATAAGAACAAAGAACGTTTTTTAAATGAGATGCTCGATCTGTTGCGAATACCGTCAGTAAGTGCTAAAAGTGAGCACAAAGCCGATATGCAAAAATGTGCAGAGCTTGTACAACAACGTATGATGGACGCAGGTTGCGATAAAGCCGAGGTCATGGCAACTTATGGTTACCCGGTTATTTTCGGAGAAAAAATCATCGATGCGGCAAAACCTACCGTGTTGGTTTATGGGCATTATGATGTACAGCCCGCAGAACCACTGGACCTCTGGCACAGCGGGCCTTTTGACCCAACGATCAGAGATGGAAAAATATATGCGAGAGGAAGTGCCGATGACAAGGGTCAATTTTATATGCATATAAAAGCATTGGAGACAATGGTGCGGACAAAGACGATGACTACCAACGTAAAATTTTTGATCGAAGGTGAGGAAGAAGTGGGTTCACCGAGCCTTGGAAAGTTTGTTGCAGAGCACAGGGATCTGTTGAAAGCTGATGTGATATTGATCAGTGATAGTGCCATGCTTAGCATGAATACCCCCTCCTTAGATATTGGTGTTCGTGGTTTAAGTTATATTGAAGTGGAAGTAACAGGTCCTAACCGGGATCTTCATAGCGGAACGTATGGTGGCGCCGTTGCAAACCCAATAACGATTCTTTCAGAAATGATCGCCCGTTGTTATGATAAGAAAAATCATATCACCATTCCCGGTTTTTATGATGATGTTGCTTTACCAACAAAGGAAGAAAAAAGATTATTAAAAAAAGCCCCGTTCAATGAACAGGAATACAAAGATGAATTGGGCATAAAAGAATTATGGGGTGAAAAAGGATTTACCACCAATGAAAGAACGGGTATTCGTCCAACACTTGAATTGAATGGTATTTGGGGCGGCTACCAGGGTGAAGGCGCAAAAACGGTATTACCTTCAAAGGCAATGGCAAAAATTTCTGCGAGGCTTGTACCGAATCAGTCGTCCAAAAAAATGACAGAGTTGTTATTGAATTATTTCAAGTCCATTGCTCCTTCATGCGTTACGGTAAAAGCATTCGAACATCATGGCGGCGAACCTTACATGACACCAATCGAAAGCAGGGGGTACCAGGCAGCATCCAAAGCAGTGAAAAAAACTTTTGGAAAAGTTCCAATCCCTGTTCGTGGCGGAGGAAGTATTCCGATCTGTTCTATTTTGGAACACGAACTGGGAGTAAAAATTGTTTTTATGGGTTTTGGCCTCGACAACGACAATCTTCATTCGCCAAATGAAAAATATAATATTGAAAACTACTACAGGGGGATAGAAACGATTCCCTATTTCCATAAATTCTTTGCTGAAGAATAGGGTGCAAGGTTACTTAAAATTCCTTTTTTATCATCCCGCAAACAGGTGGCTGATTTTTATTTTTCTTTCCTGATAAAAGTCATCACTTCAGATTTCTGAAGCTAATAATTTTGAATCCGGGATACAATCTGCTATCCTTCCAAATAAATTTATAATTAAATACGACTAAAATGAAAAAAAGTATTGAATTATTGAATAAGGCAGTGGCTGATGAATTGAGTGCCGTTCACCAGTATATGTATTTTCATTTCCATTGCGATGACCAGGGTCTCGACCTGCTGGCCAGTCTTTTTAAAAAAACAGCCATTGATGAAATGAGGCATATTGAAAAACTTGCCGAAAGAATTCTTTTCCTCAATGGAGACGTGGATATGAATGCTGCGGAGAAAGTACAGACTGTAAATGAAATTAAAGACATGCTTACACTTGCCAGAAAAATGGAAAAGGAAAGCGCCAAAGAATATAATGAATGGGCCAATGAGTGCTCTTCGAACTCTGATGCAATATCAAAGCAAATTTTTGAAGGCCTGATTGGTGAAGAAGAAACACATTTTGACCAATTTGACAAAGAGATTGATAACATTGAAAAATTCGGCGATAGTTATTTGGCCCTTCAGTCCATTGAAAGAAGCAAGAATATCTCTGCAAAGTAATTAGTATAGCAATCCATTGTGTAATTAAAATGATTTGACAAGCTTTAATTTTGGAGACCTGTAGCAATATGCCTGCAAAAGAAAAGCTTCGTCTTGATAAATATCTCTGGGCCATTCGTCTTTTTAAAACAAGAACCATGGCTGCTGTCGCTTGTGATACAGGCAAGGTAAAATTCAATGGAACTGCTGCGAAAGCATCCAGGCAGGTAAATGCGGGTGATGAATATGAAGTAAAAACCGAAAACAAACGGTGGCGAATAAAAGTAACAGGGATTCTGCACAATCGTGTAAAATATGAAGAGGCTGTAAAATATTATTTAGATATTACTCCTGCCGAAGAAATCCAGCGACTGCAATACCAGGCTTCGGCTTTTCATACCGGCAAACGGCAAAGTAAAATAGGGAGACCGACCAAAAAAGAAAGAAGGAATCTCGATGATTTTTTTGACACATAGAATTTAAGGGAATTCATTTACATTTTCCATGAGCAATTTCAGCCATTGCTCCCTTTTTCATCAGTATCCGGGATGATGGCCATTCGGAAATTTGCAATTGAAAGAATTTATTCCTCACATAAAAAAACAATATGGAAAGAGCTGTTGACAAACCCAGAAACACCTGGCCGACATTGTTTGACAGCGGCTGGATGGAAAAATTCTTCAATGCACCGTTGGATGAGTTTTTCAACTTCGGCAAGGCAATGAATATTCCGGCAGTCAATATTGC
>JBIOGV010000306.1:0-4437 GCA_044448365.1 Chitinophagales bacterium | reverse complement strand
GTTTTAGTATGCTCATATCTTCCAAAACCTTAGTAGAAAAAACAGTTCCAATCTTCCAACCTTATTACCTTAAGTAGCCTTTGGATTAATCCTTTAAGCCACCGCCTTCGGTGGTGGTTATTGACTCACTTATAAAACTTCATCGGATCTCAGAATACCAGTGTTGTAATAGAATGCGGGAGGCTGGTTGCTGCAACAGCTTTTTTTCCTAAATACATTCTGTAAGAAAATTTTTCGCCGGTTGGGTTCAATACGATCACTGCTAATTTCCCGTTTGTGTTCATAAATGCTGTTGTCAGCAATTGCGCCCGGTTGGATGAACTGATAATTCTTTTTGCACCCGGGCGGATGAATTTCGAAAACTGTCCTATGTAATAAAACGAGTTCATGTAATGTAATGTCCCTTTTTTTGTTTCTGCATGAATGGGTGCAAAACAAAAATTGCCAACATGATTGGGTCCACCCTGTTCATCCAATACTATATTCCAGTCTGTCCATGCCACTGCACCGTTATTAAAATCATGAAGCATATTTAATCCATATTCTTCTCCCCATTTCCAATCATCAATAGTTTTCCAGCTAAAAGGTGAATTGCAACCCTCGGTCAGTAGTAATTCTTTATTCGGAAAACTTTCGGCTACTCTTTTTACATTTTCAAATTGTAATCCGCCATTCCAGCTTTCATACCAATGGAAGCCAATTCCCCAGATATATTTCGCAGTTTGGGGATCATTCAGCAACGCTGAGGCACGCTGGTAAATCAGGTCGCGGTTATGGTCCCAAGCAATTAATTTTTTACTGCTAAAATTATTTTTTTGAAGTGTTGGACCGAGATAGTTGGTAATGAATTTTTTTTCTTCCTCTGCCGTATACATGCACGACTCCCATGTTTGTTTGGCCATTGGTTCGTTCTGTACGCTTAACCCCCAAACAGGAATTCCATGTTTTTCCAATGCCTGTATATATTTAATAAAATAATTTGCCCATGATTGATAGAATTCAGGTTTCAACTTACCTCCCTGCAACATGTTATTATTGTCTTTCATCCAGGCTGGCGGGCTCCACGGGCTTATAAAAAAATGGATCTTTCCGCCTGTTTTTTCAAGGGCTTGTTTGATCAAAGGAATTTTAAACTTTTCATCATGGGCAATATTGAATGATCTGAGCTCTTTGTCCCCATCGCTGACATAGGTATACGAATCACTTGAAAAATCACAACTGTTCATATTGATTCTTCCAATGGAATAACCAATTCCTTTTTCCGGATCGTAATAATCCTGTATTATTTCAGCCTGCTTATCGACAGGAAGTTTGGCAAAGGTTTCAGCGGCGGCATCAGTAAGGGCGCCCCCGATCCCTAAAAATGTTTGAAATGTATGGGAAGGATCGACAAATATGCAGGGCTGTGTTTCCAGGGGCTGATCAAAATCCGAAAAGGTCAAAGTATCCGTTGCCGTTAACCTCAGGCTGCTGCTGTCTGCTGTAGTATAGACAACGACTTTTTTCCCTTCGGTTGTAAAATGATTTTGATGTTGTGCATTGAGCCCGATACATGCCAGCAAAAAAACAGAAGCCGTACCCAAAAGATTTTTTCTCATAATGATAGTTTTAAAAAGAAACGTCCTGTCAAAACAGATCCATTTTCTACTGTTAAAATAACCCTATTACCTGTCATCAAATAAAAGACGGGCAAAGGTTCATTTTTTTTAATTTTCAAAACAAAAAAATAATTATGATTCGAATCATTTTTTTTCTGACCGTTTTATCCATGATCTCATTCTCTATTTGTTCCAGCGCTCAAAATTTATATATGCCGCGTGATGTAAAACAGGCATATAAAAATGGAACAAGATCAATGGATGGTACACCGGCCAAAAAATATTGGCAGAATCACGCCCGTTATGTCATTGCAATAACCGCTATGCCTCCTGATCGCAATATCAAAGGAAAAGAAACGATCAGCTACTTTAATAATAGCCCCGATACATTAAGAAATCCGAATATCAAGCTGTTTTTAAATATTCATAAACCTGGTGCGCCACGGGATCGGGGTGCAGGGGAAGATTATCTTACCTCGGGTGTCCATATTGATGAGTGTAAAGTGAACGGGCAAGTTGTACAAACCAGGACTGATCCTTTTGTCTTTGCCAATCTTTCAATACACTTACCAAAGCCATTGTTACCTCATGATTCTATTCAATTTTCCTTTAACTGGCATTACCAGATATCATTGCAGAGTGGCCGTGAAGGAATGATTGATTCAACAACTTATTACCTCGCTTATTTTTATCCGCGTGTGGCAGTATTTGATGACTATAACGGATGGGACCGGATGCCGTTTGTTGAATCACATGAATTTTACAGCGATTTCAATGATTATGATGTAACCATCAATGTACCTAAAAACTATATTGTCTGGGGAACGGGTACCCTTCAACATCCTGAAACATTACTGCAGCCCGTTTTCCTGGAACGCTTTAATGAATCATTGATATCCGATCAAATGATCAGCATTGTTACCAAAAAAGATTGGCTGGCCAAAAACATTACCACGCAAAATGCTGTAAACAGCTGGCAATTTATTTCTGCCAACATACCTGATGCTGCTTTTGGTCTCAGCGATCATTTTAACTGGGATGGTTCCAGTGTTGTAGTTGATGATGACACACATCGCAGGGCCAGTGCGCAGGCAGCATACAATGATACAGCTGCCGACTATCATCATGTGGCGGGTTATGCCCGACATTCACTCGACTGGTTGTCTCATCACTGGCCGGGCATTCCTTATCCTTACGAAAAGACAACCGTGTTCCAGGGTTATGCAGGCATGGAATACCCCATGATGGCAAATGATGAAACCTATGCTGATACTACATTCTCACGGTTTGTTGCAGAACATGAAATAGCGCATACCTATATGCCTTTTTACATGGGTATCAATGAAACCCGTTACGGTTTTATGGATGAAGGATGGGCCACTACTTTCGAAATACTTATTGGAAGAGATGACCTCGGTGTGGAAAAAGCAGAGGGTTTTTATAAGCAATTTCGGGTGGAGGGATGGATCACTGATCCAGGTCCTGGCGAAGATGTACCAATCGTTGGACCGGGTGAGGATTATACCGGCGCTGCATTAGGGAACAATGAATATGGTAAGGCATCGCTTGGTTATTTGGCGATGAAGGATCTTTTAGGCGATAATCTTTTCAAAAAATGTTTGCACGAGTATATGAGCCGATGGCATGGAAAACATCCTATCCCATGGGATTTCTTTTTTACGTTCAATGATGTCGCCGGGAAAAACCTGAATTGGTTTTGGAACAGTTGGTTCTTCAGTAATAATTATATAGACCTTGCCATTAAATCAGCAACCAACACCGGCAATGAGTATTCTGTTACTATAGAAAATATAGGAGGCATGCCGGCGCCCGTAAATGTGATCGTAAATTATACAGATGGGACTAAAGAAAGTTTTCATCAAACACCGGCCATCTGGCAAAATAATTTGCAACAGGCAACGGTTAAAATTTCCACAAGTAAAAAAGTAGCATCGATCAATTTAGATGGGGGAATTTTTATGGATGCGGATCCCTCCAACAATGCCTGGAAAGGAAAAGCATTTTGAAACTATCCGGTAGTTGATCTGCGCGACTCGTCGGGAAAGCCACTCACCAAGAAATGAGTGGCTTCTGGTTTTATATCAATTTTAGTAATCGCTCTAAACACTTGTTAAAATCCTTGTCTTTTAAAGATTTTAAATTAGCTGGCCTGATATTTCTTATCTTTTCATCATCACAATTTCTTTTTTAAAATAATATCGGTATGAAAATTATTTTATCCGGAGTTATCATTCTTGGTGTAATTCTTTCCTCATGCAACAGCAGCACTGTGCAGGAACCGGAATACCGTGATGCCAGGAACATTCGATTAATTGAGCTCGGACCATTGCAATCTACAGCAGGCGTGGACCTTATTTATTACAATCCTAATGGTTTCGGAGTGCAGGTAGCAACCGCCAAAGGAGATATCTATGTTGATAGTAGTTTTTTTGGTCGTTTTGAGCTGAGTGATAAGGTCCAGGTTAAAAAAAGATCAGAATTTACTTTGCCTGCCCTTGTAAAAATAGATATGATCAGTGCTATAACGAATCAACGTGGTTTTTTTAAAAAGAAAGAAGCGTTGATAAGAATCGAAGGAATAGCCACTTTTAAAAAAGCAGGCTTTTCAAGAGAGATGCCTATTAAATATGAGAGTATACAGAATATTGAAAAATTCAGGACCCTTTTGTCAAACTGATTATTTTGCCTGCATAACTACCTGTTTGCATAAAGCAGTTATATCCCCATCATAATGATGCCCGCCGGGCATTTTAATAAGCTGCTTGTTTTTTATTTTTAGCTGGTTAAATGGAAATTCGTTCTCATCATCACCTGTAAT
>JBIOGV010000305.1:0-4465 GCA_044448365.1 Chitinophagales bacterium | reverse complement strand
GTGCTTGTAAAGCGGTGAGTGACCTCAACACCTATATTAAATCTCGAGTTAAGTGCATATTTTACTCCCACACCAATTGGAATGCAAAGCGCCATTGAGCCGTATGGTTTGCGATCAGGATAAAAAGGGCTTCCCTGGCCTTCTGTTCCCAAAGGTCGCAGATAATATTTTTGACCCTGTAAATAAGCATAGGGGTCATAGCTAAACACTCCCACACCCAGGGAAACGTATGGCGTAAAACTAAACTCAGGATCACCCGGTAAAAAACGAAAAAAATTAAAATCGCCTCTCAAAGAAAGTTCCCAAACATTTGTATTGAAACTGAGGTTACGCTCATGCATGAATTCATTTTGCGTGTTGTAGATGTCAGAATAACCTAACTGGGCGAAGTTTGCAACTACTCTTGCGGCAATATAATTCCCAAAATTTTTTCGAAAGAAAATTCCGGCAGCAATTTTAGGCCTGTTTATTCTTGCCCGGGTGTTCAAATCACCAAAATAATGGCCGGCTCCTATTCCAACACCAAATTCCCCTTCCTGCTGAATAGGTTCTTGTGCATAGCCCCTGGTATTGCAAAGAAAAATTGCAATAATCAGGATGGCAGTTAACTTCTTCATATTTGCAAATTATGATTTCAGAAGTATTAATAACGTAAAAATCCGGGATTTATTTATAAAGTTTCATTACAGAACCGCAATCTGTATTAATTTCTTTTATCAAGACCCCAGGTGAGTTTATTACGTAATGTTTGAAGAAAATTATTCTCGCTAAGCCGGATCAAATTGAGCATGAACGACTCCTTTCTTACCGCAAGCTGAACGTCCTTATTTACAATTTCCCGTCTTGAGTCAAGAGCGCAAATGGCCTGGTCTGAGCGACTCTCGATTTCGAAAGAAATAATATTATCATCCGGGACTACAATTGGACGTACGTTCAAATTATGCGGAGCTACGGGTGTAATCACAAAACTTCCCGATTCAGGAAATACGACCGGCCCGCTGCAGCTTAGTGAATAACCAGTGGAACCTGTAGGCGTAGCTACAATAAGTCCGTCTGCCCAATAAGTATTTAGAAACTCTCCATTAAGGTAAGTATGAATTTTGATCATGGGCGCAATATCCTGTTTGTGGATTGCAAACTCATTCAATCCATATGGAACATTGCCAAAAAGGGGAAGATTTGAATCAAGATGGATCATGGTTCGCTTATCTACCACAAAAGAATGATTCACCAATGCTTTAATGGCAATCTTCAGTTCATCCCGGCCGATGCTGGCTAAAAAACCCAGCCGGCCGAAATTAATACCCATGATCGGCACATTATGTTTGCGGACAAGAGTAACCGTATCGAGTAACGTACCATCACCGCCTAAGCTTATGATTGCCTCGATTTCGTTTGTAATTTCTTCGGCAACCTGAAATCGTTCCAGATCGCCGGGAAATTCAATTCTGTTTTTTATTTGTTCATGAAAAGAGTGAAAAAGAACGGGCTTGATTTTTTGGGCGCTTAACTCATCGAAAAATAACTGAACATCATGCCACTGATCATCATCCATTACACGACTGTAAATGGCTACTTTCATTTAGTTTCCAAAATTATTGTTCCTGTGTAAATATATACCGTTTTGACCTAACTGGTTAAAGCTCCATTCGAGTTTTATACAGACGTCATAGATCGTAACGATATCTAATCCTAAACCACCGGAATACAGCATCCGGTTGTTCAGAAAGTTCGATCCTGCCTGGGGATTATAAACATATCCTGCATCTCCGAAGATCTTTCCATAAATGCGAAAGGGAATATAATTAATAGTTTCGTGTTTTAATTTCGGAAGATGAATAGTAAACTTTAAAAGCTCTCTTGAAAATGTCGTTTTTAAACAACCACCCGCCACACCATCAATCACATAATATTCATAGCCACGCATAAATAAATCATCATAACCCATCAGGTGGGTGTTAAAAAAAGGTTGTTTAAAAGGTAATTTCAGGTCCGAGGCGGTATTAATGCTGAAATATGTTTTAGGAAAGATTTGCCAATAATTGCCGGTAGTCACCTTCAGCTCCCAGGCATTTACAATATGATTAAATCCTTTTTTTGAAAAATTTACTTCTGATTCAAAACCTTTTAATGGATAAGGAATATAGTCATCGTTATGAAAGGACATAGTATAGTATAATTCAGGATAGCTGATACGATTGTGGCCGGGCGTGAAATAGGAAGGATTTAGTTTCATAATTGTATCTTCTACTTTTTCCTGGGTATAAGCAATGCCAAAACGATGTCTTGTTTTTATTGCACGGCGATAGGTAAGCTCAAGATTGGTTTTAAAAAACGAACGAATAAAATTATTGGTATCCTTAAGAAAAACCTGCTTGTTATTGATCGTATTGTAATTGATCTCCCTGTTTTTTCCTAAAGCAAATCCAAATTTTACTCCCCATTTCATTTGTTTATCAAAATAAAGGCGGTCATAATTCATTGAAATTTGCCTGGTGTAGCCGCTCATAAGCCAGAAATCCAGGTTGTCATTATAACCGGTAACATTATTGTATATTAGTTTTATTCCATAATTCACCCTGTCAAGACTCGCCTTGTTTTGTACCAGCCACTGGTTTATATTCCGGTCAACTATCCTGAAATAGGGAACCGGGAACAGGTACCATCTTTCTTTTACATCAACTACGATATCTACATCATGGCCTTCAAAGCTTTTTAGGGCTACAGTTACTTCATGAAAAAGAGTAGTATTCATCAATTGCCGCCGGGCGTCTTCAAATTTGGATACTAATTGCTGCAATTGAAAATGATCGCCGGTTTTGAATGGAATTTCCCGGAGAATGATAGAAGCTTTTGTTTTTCTATTTCCTGTAATAAAAATATTGCGAACAACGAATGGCTCAGAAATTGGATCATCCATTTTGATTTCAGAGCCATTGTTTGTTGGCAGGATTTCGGAAGGATTATCCTGAATATGCTGTGCTTCCGCTTTGTATAATAAAGCGGATATGGCAAACATGACCAGGTATATACTGAACCTTTGCATCCAGGCACTTAAAAAACGCAATAAACCAAGTTAATAGATGAATCCAAACAGGTAATGTAATGAAATGACAGATCTATATCTTCAAATAGTTCATGAGGTTGTCATAGTTCGTCTTCAGCTCATTTTCAAACAGCTCTTCGCCAAAATAATATTTCACGTTGTATTCATGCCGTTGAAAGGTAGAAACTATATCCGATACTTCCAGTTTATTGATCTTTATTGTCACTTCCATTAATCCTGTTTCGGGATCAATATTTGTGTTAAGCTGTTTGATCTGCGCATCGTTTCCTTCTACCAAACGGCTGATCTCATTGAAAGAATAATTTTTACTTTCAATTTCCAGAACGATCAGTCCCCCGGGTTCATTTAAGCTCATAAATTCAGATGAGTATTTCAGCAGGTCAGCATAAGTTACTACTCCTATTAAATCATTTTCTTCCCCTACAATTGGAACAACTGTTAAACCATTTTGAGCCGCTATCTGTATAGCTTTGAGAACATGCTCATCCTCCTTAACGGAGGGATTAAAAATGGATTGCTTGAAATGTTCTAAAGTTGAATGATCGTTTTCAGCCTGGGACAGGTCTTCTTCACTTATCATGCCCAGGTATTTTTCTCCCTCTAAGATCGGTAAATGTTCAACATGATTTTCATTCATAAGTTCCAGGGCCTGGTACACTTTGTCGGTAAGACGCAGAGTGGGAAGAGTTTGTGTTTGTAAATTTCCAGTTAACATGGATAGCGGCATTTAAATCATGAGACAACAATTTTCAGGCGACTGTTGCAGGTTCATTTTGTTTTTTTAAAAATTTATGCAAAATGACATTAAATTCGTCCGGTACTTCCATCATGGGGGCATGACCGCATTTGTCAATAAAGTAAAGCTCACTATTCGGGATCAGGCGGTTAAACTCCCTGGCCACAAACGGCGGGGTGATCGTATCATTATTGCCCCATATTAATAACGTAGGTTGTTTGATTTGATTGAGTTCCTCCCCTAAATTATTTCTGATCGCACTCTTTGCAAGGGCAATGATCTTTATAACTTTTAAACGATTATTGGTTATTTCAAAAACTTCATCTACTAATTCCTTTGTTGCCATTTTAGGATCATAGAACGTGACTTCGGTTTTTCTTTTAATATAATCGTAGTCACCCCTTTTAGGGTATGAATCACCCATCCCGTTTTCAAATAAACCAGAACTGCCGGTAAGAATGAGCGATTTGATCTTTTCAGGATGCTTTAAAATATGTATTAATGCAACGTGACCGCCTAAAGAATTACCCAGTAAATGAACATCATTGTATTCCCTGGCTTCAATAAATCTGTGTACAAATCTTGCCAACCCACTTACAGAAGTGTGTAATATATCCAACTCAAACAAAGGCAAAATCGGCACTACCACTTTATTGTGATGC
>JBIOGV010000304.1:0-4480 GCA_044448365.1 Chitinophagales bacterium | reverse complement strand
CATAAAGACAATTCATTTCGAGAATAGTTTGTCAGTTGTATATGGAGATAATAAAGGGGTAAAAGGAAAACCTCTTAATCCCGATGCAAAGTATTTGCCATTCATTCCGCCAACACATGGTATTTCAGAATTGAGATTTGATTTTAATGCCAAGGCTTCACATATTGTAAAAGGTTTTATAAAAGCCCAGTTGGAATATTATGCGGCTCAAAACCGTGCCTATCTCGAATTTGGCACAGAAACTCCAACTCCCGGGTATGCATTATTCAATGCAGGCACAGGTTGCACATTTACGAATAAGACAGGCAAAGCAATTCTCAGCGTGTATATAATGGGCAATAATTTATTTGATAAAGCCTACCAGGATCATTTGAACAGGTTAAAATATTTTGTGTGGCAAACTGCTTCCGGTTATACCATTCCTTCACCGAATGGGGGCAATGGAATTTATAATATGGGGCGAAACATCAGTTTTAAAATTGATGTGCCCCTGGATTTTACTTCAAAATGATTTCAAGAAGTAAAACCGGCAAAAATGAAACGAACTTTAATATTTTTAATTTGTTTATTTCAGATTATTGAACTTATTAACGGACAATCAAATGACAGCTTAAAATTCAAAAGTTTAAAAGACTTCGATATTAACATGGGTGCAGTTCAAACATCACTATTAGCAAAAAAATTTTATGGAATTAATTGGACCATCAGGTATTTTCCGAATAAGCGGTTTGGAACCGGACTATATTTAATCTTTTGCCAGAGGAAAATCAGTGACACATTCACGTATCAAATTCAAAAACCAATCATTGATTTTTATGAGATCGGCTGGATCAATCAATACAGTTTTTTACAAAGAGATAAAGTGCGAATGAATCTTAGTTTGATCAACGGATTTTCCCAGGCAAGATTGGGAGATAATGCAATTAAGGAAAGGCAACATAAAAATATGCCGAAAGAAATTGCATCAAATTATTTTTACTCACTCGAACCCGGTGCTGGCATTTCAATCAGGCTGTCTTCAAACAATGATGCGGAATTTTGGCTGACATCAGAAACAAACTATCGTTTTGTATTTGGTAAAAGTAAATACGCAATGACGAATGAATTTTCAGGATATTTATTTGGAGTTGGGGTATCAGTTATAGAATTTCACTAAGTCAAAATTTATAATAAGGCTCAAGGTCTCTCCGGTATAGTTTATGGACAACTAATCGTGGCGACAAATATTTGTCTGAGTATCATGATGTTTTAATTTCTTTACCTTTATTGTACTAATGAGATCAGGAAGGATAATACAAAAGAGTTTTGCAATCATCCTTTTATTGGTATTCGCTCAAAAGAGCGGTGTTGAACTTTATCTTCACAACTGGCTTCATGCAGGTAATTATAAGCAATCATTGCCCAATGCTCCGCGCAAAAATGTTGTAAGCTATTCCTGTAACTGTATTGATGATTTTTCAATGCCTTTTGCTGAATCAACGCCTGAAATTGGATCTTCCACTGCCATACCTCATCAGATCTTTTATTCCTTATATATCCGGTCTGATTCCTTTTCCTTTCTGCTTTTTAATTCATTAAGAGCTCCGCCAGCAATCATTGCCTGAATACTTCCAAGCATAATTGCTTTCGTATTCGTGATGGTTTTTAATAAACTCATTTAATCATTTGGAGTTCCAATAATAATATTTATGAAATATAAAGCTGTTCTAAATAAATTTTTATTCTTACTATTAATATTTATAGGCAAACTTTCTTTTTCCCAGGTTCCCAAAGACAGCACTGCTGCAGATTCAGCCCTGTTGAAGCAAATTGAGCAGCAGATGCAGGGTAATAATAATGAATCAATACAGCAACCACAACAAACACGGTCTTCTCTTACATTCAATCCCGATCTTGGTGTGATCGGTGATTTCCAGGGTTCTTATATCAGCAGCGGCAAAAGGAACTTTGATGCTTATTTAAATGAGACTGAGGTTTCGTTACAGGCTACAGTTGATCCTTATGCAAGGGCGGATTTTTTTCTTTCATTCGGCCGGGATCCTGTGACCGGTAAATACGGAGTCGAGGTTGAAGAAGGATATTTAACAACTCTTTCACTACCGGCCCAATTGCAATTAAAAGTGGGGAAATTCAGGGAGGCAGTGGGAAGAATTAACCCGACACATCCCCATGCACTTCCGTTCATAGATCTGCCCAATGCTTATGTAAATTATTTTGGTGAAGAAGGTCTGAACGATGAAGGAGTATCGTTAAGCTGGCTGGTTCCTAATAAAAAGTTTTACCAGGAGCTTGTGTTCCAGGCTACATCGGCTCATTCAGAGTCACCCACTTTTTTCCGTGGAGACAATAATCGCTTTATTTATCTCGGCCATTTGAAGAACTTTTTTACGCTTAGTGATAATGCAACGCTTGAATTAGGGCTGACCGGCATTACCGGACCCAATGATTCATCCCGAACTACAAGTATCGCGGCAGCCGATCTTACTTACAAATGGAAACCTGTTCAGATGAATACCTACAGATCGGTTACCTGGCAAAGTGAATTTTATTATGGACATGCAAACCTTTTGGATAATTTTTCCATCAATTCATTTGGCTTGTATTCTTTTCTTCAATATCAATTGTCCAAGCGATGGTTTTTAACAGGAAGATATGATTACGCGCAAAAACCTTACAATAAGAATATTGTCGAACAGGCCTATTCTTTAACGGCAGGATGGTATGCAACGGAATTTTCGAAAATGGAAGTCGAAGGAAAAACAACCGATGAAAATATTGAGAAACGCTTTTACCAGATCTGGCTGCGATGGATATTTGTAATCGGGGCACATGGTGCCCATCAATATTAATTTTATAAAAAATTTAAAAAGACAATATGAAAAGTAAATTGATCCTGGTTTTGATTTTATTGATCGGCAGTTTATCCTATGCAAATGCGGGTATTATCAAAGTAGTTACTACTACTACTGATCTAAAAAGTATTACTGAACTGATCGGTGGAGATAAAGTTTCTGTATCGTCGATCGCTACCGGCTATCAAAACCCCCATTTTGTTGACCCCAAGCCAAGTTATATCATTGGTTTAAGCAAGGCTGACATGTTTGTAACCGTTGGTCTTGACCTGGAGATCGGCTGGTCGCCACAATTATTAACCAGTTCAAGAAACACAAAAATTCAGAAAGGTGCAGAAGGGTATGTGGATGCATCAGTGGGAATTGGCCTGTTACAGGTGCCTGTTGCGGCTAACAGGGCAGAAGGCGATATTCATATTTATGGCAACCCGCATTACTGGCTCGATCCGTTGAATGGAAAAGTAATTGCAAGGAATATTGCAAATGGATTAGAACGGGTGGATCCTTCAAACAAATCAATTTACGAGACTAACCTCCAGGCATTTTTCAAAAAATTGGATGATAAAATGAGAGAATGGCAGGCAAAGATCGCTCCATTCAAAGGGGCAAAAATTATTGCTTACCACAACGAGTGGGTTTATTTTGAAACAAGATTCGGATTAGATGTCGTAGATTTCATGGAACCAAAGCCAGGTATACCACCTTCTCCGTCTCAATTAGTGAAAGTGATAAAAGAAATAAAAGCGGATAACATTAAAGTCATAATTTCATCACCCTATTTTACCACATCTTCATCGGATGTAGTGGCAAAACAAACTGGTGTAAAAGAGTTAACGCTGGCCACTTCGGTAAGTGGGTTCGATTCCATAAAAACTTATTTTGACCTTTTTGATTACGATATAAACCAGTTAACAGCCATTCTTAAATAAACAATAGTTGATCATGTTTGATATGTTTCAGTTGCCCTTCATGGTGCAAGCCTTTGTAGCCGCGCTTATTACCGGGGCTCTTTTATCTTATCTCGGGGTACATGTGGTAGGAAGAGGAATTGTGTTTGTGGACCTGGCATTGGGACAAATTTCTTCATTGGGTGTTGCTTTTGCTGCATTTATCGGAACCGGGTTGACCTCTATTCCGCTTATTTTTACTTTAGCCGGCGCTTTATTAATGTCATTCATTAATATTCGTGACAAAAGATTAAAGCAGGAAGCAATCATCGGTATTTTGTACGCTTTTACTTCTGCACTAACGGTCCTGATCATTTCCAAAACTCCGCACGGCGATTCAGATATCCAGGAAGTTTTGTTCGGAAATATTTTATCAGTGAGCTGGAAACAGATCACATCGCTTGGAGTTGTATTTGGGATCATCGCATTGGTTCAATTGGTTTTCTTCAAAAAATTCTTTGGATTAACAAGATCATTTGAGAATGGAGAAAATCATCTTATCGGCATCTTTAACATCTGGAATTTCTTATTTTACATTTCAATCGGTTTAGCGATCGTTTATGCAGTGAAGATCAATGGGGTGATACCTGTGTTTTCTTTTTTAATTATTCCGGCTGTGTCAGCTATTATGCTTACAAAAAATAATATTGCAGTATTTGTGATTTCTTTCATCATTAGTGT
>JBIOGV010000303.1:0-4487 GCA_044448365.1 Chitinophagales bacterium | reverse complement strand
TTACTATTTTGAAGACTATGGAAGTATTACCACTTTAACAAAATCAGAAACTGTAACATACAGAAATGCGGTGAATCAGTTTATAGCTAACCAAAAAACAGAATTGCCAAAGGATGAGGTTGCAGCCGATGTGATAAAAAAAGAGTACAAGGACAAAAATTCTGAAAATAGGTAAATAAAAAAACCGTCCCGACGAGTCGGGGCGGTTTTTGTTTTCTGTTTAAATATCAGAATCTTTTACCGTAATTTCCTTTGTCATGTCCAAAGTCATGATCATTGTCCCTGCCGTAATCATTGCTCTTTTTCCATCCATTTTCATGATCATTCCAGTCGCGTTCAAATCTTGATTCAGTGATCTGTATTTGACCAAACCTGTCAATATTGATTTGAAGATCATCATTTCTCAACTGGAAATCAGAAGAAGCAACCAGCCTTTTAGATCCCATAAAAAAACCCGGCTTTAACTTATAAACCATTATATCATGCTGCCCATTAAACAAGGTTGAAATATTAATGGCATCACCGTTACTAAGATACTGCCTGCCATCAATTACAATTGCAAACTTTTTAGCTGAAGTTACTGTTACCACAGGTCTCCGATCGGCGGCAAACATTGCCATGGTCAACATCAAGCCTAATGCTAGTGTAAAAATCTTTTTCATTTTATTAAGTTTTATTGTTTCGTCCTGCAGGGCCAACCGGGAAGAACTGCGGGACTGTTGTTTTTTATTTCCGGTTGCCCTTTACTATTCAAAGCAAATGCCACCGTGCCAAAATCGGTAAAAGGAATCGTTAATGCCATTGTTATTTATGGTTAATGAAAATTTCAGAATGTTAATGATAATCAAACCAGGCCCTGATCATTGCCTTTGTTAAAGAAATAATGAGAAGACATAAAATAAAAAGAT
Organism: Chitinophagales bacterium; assembly: GCA_044448365.1. GTDB lineage: Bacteria > Bacteroidota > Bacteroidia > Chitinophagales > Chitinophagaceae > VBAU01. The sequence goes on along the minus strand of JBIOGV010000303.1, from coordinate 3,579 downwards.
CAAATCATGGAATGAACTGCATAAAGATTATGATTAGTTTGAAAATCAATGTAAAAAAACTGTGCATAACTTAACATATTACGATAAGGTTTTTACAAATCGTAATATTAAATTGCATAAGCATGCAAAAAATCTCAATTGGGATGCGTTCAATTAAAATTAGTCAAATGTTCTCATTTAAAAACATCCAGTTCTCGAGGTTGGTGAAGACCGAAGGCAGACTAAGGGAGTTCAATTTCCGTAAATCAAATCCAAACGGAACGACTTTGTTTTTTGTTGATGTTACAGATGATCGCAGTAACCGGATTCTTTTTCAAATGCAGAAAAATAATGAATCCTGGAAGATACAGCCACAATTACTCCCTGACTGGATATTGAAGAATGAAAATAAATTGCACGAACTTATTGAAGATGAATTAAAATATGTTTCCTGAATTCTCAGCACTCCAGGGTCAGTAATCTTTCTCCGCTTCTTTTTCCATACAGATTGATTGATTCAGAAGAAATAGTATCTATTTCAATACGCAGCTCTTTTTCTTCAGCAATGGGAATATCGGGAGCGAGAAAAAATTTTTCGTTTTCCTTATAAATACTGAACGGGATAAAAGCACGCCTGTCGATATGAATTGAGTTGTCTACGAAACTGAATTTCCGCATACTTTCTTTCTCATAAAAGATATTACTTTCAAAAACTTTATATACTTCTTCAAGTGTCATTTGTATCTCTCTTGATTTCGCAAGTTTATTTCAATACAACCGGGCCAAAAAAATAAAAGGAGTCCTTAACAAACTCCCTTTCCTGATCATTACCAGCGGCTCCCGGAAAAAGAGCGGTTATTACTACTGGTCTTTTCTTTTGGCCTGGCCACATTTACCTTGATCGAGCGACCATCGACAGTAGCGCCATCCAGCTCCTGAATTGCTTTTTGTGCGGCTGCATCATCGGGCATTTCCACAAAAGCAAACCCGCGACTACGATTCGTAAATTTGTCCATAATCACTTTTGCAGAGGAAACCTCTCCATATTCTGCAAAAAATTCCCTTAAGTCTTCATCCTGTACGGCGAAGCTTAAATTTGAAACATAAATGTTCATTCTTGTTGTTTAAAATTATAAAAGATCTGAGAAAAAAAGCACGACGTAAAAGAAGACTAACTATTAGCGGAAATTGCGTAGCAGAAAAGACATTCACTTACAAGATGCTAAGAACTCAAATTGTCGCTGCAAAATTACGCTTTATAATTGAGAATTTAGCTTTAATTAATTTATTACTCGTTCTTTTACTTTTTATTCACAAAGATTTATCTCATCGGTTGTTTTGGTACTAAATCGTATCATCCGCACTTTAGATGCCGCATTATAATACAGGATCAAACATCCATACTGAGTTTGGAATGCATCCCAGTCATTGTCTTTTAATTTTGGAAGACCCAGCCATTTGAAAAAACTTCCGCGCTTCCCTCCCATCAATGGTATGGTAAGCTTGCCGTTAAAATTCGGGCCAATTTCTACATACTCTCTTCCGGTAAAAAACTTAACATCCCTGTCTTTATAATAAATAACTCCACCGCATTTCGAGTTTTCGGGGTCTTCACTTGTAAAACAGGGTAGTTTGGTTTTTATCTGACCAAATGTAAAATCAGCATGTACATCATTTACTTTACCATCTAAAACATCCACGATAAAAGCATCGCATTTAGGCTTCACTTTTAATTGCGCATGAGCTGGTAATACAATAACTGCCAGGAAAAAAACAAGAACATTGTTTTTCATAAAAGAAAATTACGATCCATTCTATAACAGCAAAATCCTTGCTAAAAGTATATTATGTGTTTAAATAAAAATACGCTCCCAGTTGCGTAAGAATGCCAATTGCATAGCCGAGTAAGATTTGCCCTATTGTGTGGGTACCCAGGAGCCAGCGTATGATACCAACAATCGCGGCCACTAATAATGCTAATAAAAAAGGAAGTACAACAGCCAGGCTTTCATTCAGCATCAGGCTGATACAAATACCGGGCAAAATGGCCACAGCGGTCGTATGCACACTTACTTTGTAAAAAAAATTAACCACGAACACAATGATGATCGCCCCACAACATCCCAGCAGTAACATTTTAAACAATAGTGGAAAATTGTAATGAGAAATAAAAAAATTATACGCAAGAAAATAAAAAACAATGGTTGCCAAAAGCGGAGGGATCCGATCCCGTGACTGGCGCATCCATGGATTTGAAATCAGCCCTGAAACCCTAAAAAGGAGGATCAAAACAAAAGGAAGCAAAACGGTGTACAACAAAAGTTGAGCAAACCATTTTTTAAATTCTAAAAAGGAAAAATTTGAAAAATCGTCAGGTGCAAGTTTATAAATGGCAAAAGCCATAATTGCCGTCATGAATAATGGATGAAAAACGAAAGTGGCAATGCGGGAAAATACGAGTAATATCTTCGATCGGGTTCTTGGTATTGGTTTATCATTGGGTTGGTACATGGCGATCAACTATAATATCAAATTGCATACCTCTTTTGAAAAAAGAAGAAAAATTTTCAACCATGTGTTAACAAAACATAGTATGGATTTTGAAGTATACACTCTAAACCATTGAGCATGAAAAATATCAATAACTCTTACAGAAAAATCTTTCTTTTCTCCTTTTTTGCTTTAATGACGACTCTTTTATATGCCCAGGGTAAACAAGCTGTACTAAAAAATAGTATTGAAGCAAGGCAGTTTATTTTTCATGCTCAAACGGCTCTCCCTTTATCAGGTCCCAGCCGGCAACTGAGTTCTGAATATGATCTGAACGTTTCCGAAAATTCCATCGTATCCTATCTTCCTTTTTTTGGCCGAGCTTACTCACTACCCTATAATTCAACAGAAGGTGGATTTAATTTTACTTCTGCAAAATTTGACTATACATCAAACCGGGGTAAAAAAGGAGGATGGGAAATAAATATCAAGCCAAAGGATGTGAAGGGTTTTAGAGAATTTAATCTGTCAATATCTGAAAATGGCTATGGCACTTTACAAGTAATGAGTAATAACCGGCAACCCATCTCATTTACAGGGTATGTCACACCAGTTAAATAATATCTACCGGTTTCATTCCTGCTGACAGGCTTTTCCATTTTAAAAGATCATAGCGGAATAAACTTTATTTCAAAAAGCTACTAATAGCAATGGCCTTACGGACAATATACATTCCGTTGAAGGCGTTAATTCTTTTTACAACAAATCCTGCAGGTGATTTATCAAAACACCAGCAGTTTGTTCTGGTGCTGCCGCCGATGACTCAAATTCCCGGAGTAAGTGCAAATAAAGAATTACGAAAAGAAGAATTCAAAATTGTTTCATGTTCAATCAAACTTATGTATTTTGGCAAAAATTCTTTCCCTATGATCGTTTTGATAAGAAAAACCTTTGATATTTTTTTTGTACTACTTCTTTTCAATTTTGCATTTGAATCCTGCTCTGAGGTAAGTAACGCCAGGCAACATGTTGTAGCTGATACAACCTTACCTGATAAACCCCAGGTATTCGTTGACAGACCCATTACAGATACTGTAACTTATGACTCCC
>JBIOGV010000302.1:0-4532 GCA_044448365.1 Chitinophagales bacterium | reverse complement strand
TTTATTTTTTCCTTTTCTCCTGAATGACACCACTGTCTCAGCACGATGATTCAGATCCACCCATTCAAATCCATAAATGCTGAACTGGTTTTCATACAATGCAGGCTCATCTTGCAATAACCGATTCAGCTCAGCCAGGCAATCTTTTAATTTTTTATGTGGATCATGTTGCAGTAGCTGCCAGTCCAACTCAGATTTATAATTCCATTCGGATGTTTGCCCAAACTCATCACCCATGAATAAGAGTTTTGCTCCGGGATGTGTCCACATATAGGTGTACATCAGGCGCAGGTTGGCAAATTTTTGCCATTCATCACCCGGCATTTTGTAAAGCATCGGGCTTTTGCCGTGCACCACTTCATCATGACTGAAGGGAAGCATGAAATTCTCATCATAATAATACATCATGCTGAAAGAAAATTTATCCTGGTGAAACTGGCGGAAATAAGGATCCATTTTAAAATAATCCAGTGTATCATGCATCCAGCCCATCATCCATTTCATGCCAAACCCTAAACCCTCATCCCATGTAGGTCTCGATACCCCGGGCCAATCAGTGGCTTCCTCAGCAATGGTTTGCACATCAGGAAAATCCCTGAAAATAGTTTCGTTCAGATCTTTGATAAATGCCATCGCCTCCAAATTCCCTTCACCTCCAAACTCATTGGGTTCCCATTGACCATGTTTGCGGCTATAATTTAGTTTTAGCATCGATGAAACCGCATCAACACGAATCCCATCGATATGAAATTTATCAAACCAATACCTCGCACTGCTGATCAAAAATGATTTTACTTCCCCCCTTTTATAATTAAATACATAACTGTTCCAGTCGGGATGAAAACCTTTACGCATGTCGGCATATTCATAGGTGTGTGTGCCATCAAACATAAATAAACCATGTGCATCATAAGGAAAATGCGAAGGCACCCAATCAAGAATAACCCCGATACCTTCCTGGTGAAAAGCATCGATCAGTCTCATCAATCCCTGCGGATCGCCAAACCTTGAAGTGGCCGCAAAAAAACCCGTGCATTGATAGCCCCAGCTTCCGTCAAACGGATGTTCCATGACGGGCATCAATTCCACATGAGTAAAACCCATTTCTTTTATGTAAGGAACCAATCGCTCACGAATCTGGTCATACGTATTATAAGCTTCTTCGTTGTGTTTATCGGGTCGCATCCAGCTTGCCAAATGGATTTCATACACACTCCATGGAGATTCGAGTGAATTATTTTTTTTTCTTTTTTTCATCCATTCACCATCTTTCCATTCATAATATAGATCCCAGGTAATGGACGCAGTCAGTGGTCTCTTCTCCCAAAAGTTTGCAAACGGATCACCTTTGTCCTGTGCTTTATTGGCATAACCAACTATGTAATATTTATAAGATTCGCCCAATTTAAAATCCGGAATAAACCCTTCCCAGATACCACTCTTATCCCATCGCGGGTACAATTCATGCTCATTCTTTTTCCAATGATTAAAATTTCCAGTAACAGAAACTGAAGTTGCATTGGGTGCCCATACACAGAAATATATGCCCCAAACATTGTTTACCCGGATAGAATGGGATCCCATTTTTTCATACAAACGATAATTGGTTCCGGCCTGGTAGTTCCTTACATCGTCATCAGTAAGCAATGAATAATTCCATACGGGCTTAGTGGTATCAACAAAATGTTCTTCTTCGTAATTCTTTTGCTCCGGAGTAGCCAGTTTTGACCGCTCATCTTTTTTTTCACCCGGATTTACGATTTCATTCATATGTTGTGATTCATTCTGATCAACCTGTTCAGTATTTGTGGAATCGTTTTCTGTATGCATCATATTAAGTTTAGTCAGGAGTTGTTTAACCTAAAATTAAGAGATCATTTTTCTGATAAACCCGATTTCTCTGGAAATTACAGTTTATAAATAATGTAAACCACGTTATTTACTAACCAGCCAACCATTGACCATGAGAAAATTCATTGGATGCCTTATTTCTTTTCTGTCGGTAGCCATTGCCTCCTATTCTCAAACTACGTCTATTAAAGGTACGGTGACTGATACAGTTGAAAAGAAAAATCTTTCGAATTCTGTAATAACCCTGATACGAAAATCCGATTCTGTTCTTGTAAAATTTACCCGTACTGACAAGGACGGCAATTTCAATATAAAAAATATTCCTGCAGGAAAATTTATTCTACAGGTTACCTATCCCAATTTTGCTGATTACATCGACGAAATAACGCTCGCTCCGGGAAAAGAAATTGACCTGGCAAATATTGATCTTACTCCAAAAAGTAAAATACTGGAAGAAGTTATTGTGAAACAAAATGTAGCCATCAGGCTAAAAGGAGATACCATCGAATATAAGGCTGATAGTTTCAAAGTAGAAGAAGGAGCTACAGTAAAAGATCTTTTACGAAAATTGCCCGGATTGCAGGTAGATAAAAATGGTCAAATAACCGCGCAGGGCCAGAAGGTGGAAAAAGTGCTGGTAGATGGTGAGGAATTTTTTAGTGATGACCCTGCTGTTGTCATTGAAAACTTAAGAGCTGATGCAGTTGATAAAGTACAGTCCTATGATAAGAAAAGCGACCAGGCTGAGTTCACAGGTATTGATGACGGCAGTAAAACAAAAACCCTCAACCTTGTACTGAAGGATGATAAAAAGAAGGGATATATGGGCAAAGTGGTTGTTGGTGGTGGCAGTGACGAGCGCTATTCAGAGCAGGCGATGATCAATTATTTTAAAGGCAAAAAGAAAATATCAGTATATGGCATTGCATCCAATACCGGCACTACCGGTCTTGGATGGGATGACCGAAGCAAATTTGGGGAAGGAAATGATTTTGGAGATGCAGAAGTTGAAGTAGGTGCGGGTTTTATTAGTATCAACTCATCCGGTGATAATGATTTCGGTGACTGGCAAAATACTTATTATGATGAAGGTATTCCACGTACAATAAAAGCAGGCGCTCATTTTTCAAATAAATGGGATCATGATAAAGAGAATTTTAATGGCAACTACAGCTTAAAAAATATGAATGTAGATGCCGTTGGGAACAGTCTTACAAAGTATATTTTACCGGACTCAGCTTATTATTCAAAGGAGGATCACAACAGTCATTCGAGACAAACGCAACAATTATTCAATGGTACGTATGATTTCCAGTTCGATTCTTTATCTTCTTTGCGTGTTAAAGTAAACGGAAAGATTGAAAACAATGACAATACAACTTTTACGAACACGGAAACCGACAATGAAGATCTGCAGGCTGTAAATAAAAATAAAAGGGAAAATACTTCACAAACAAATGCCCAAACTTTACTGGCCAGTGCCTTATACCGTCAAAAATTCAAAAAGAAAGGGCGAACCCTTTCACTATCCGCTTCACAGAAATACTACAATAAAAATTCAACAGGTTTCCTGAATTCAGAAACCGATTATTTTGATATCAACGGAAATGTTTATAACAGGGACACGATTGATCAGCTTAAGAATTCTCTTAGTAAAACGCTTACCACCACTTCCAGGTTGGTTTATACAGAACCGACAGGCAAAAAAGCGTTGCTGGAATTCAATTATACATTTAACCGGGTCGGCAGCAGCTCAGACAGAAAAAGTTTTGACAACGTAAATGGCAAGTACGATCTGCTGGATAGTTTGTATAGTATAAAATATGGATTGGAATATCTCTCCAACAGTGCAGGTATAAAGTATCAGTACACAGGGAAAAAACTGGTTGCTAATATCGGAACCAATATAGGGGTTTCAAATATGGCGCAAAAAGATTCGACAGGCACGCAAGTTAGAAATTACCATTATACAAACCTGTTTCCTACAGCAAGGATCAATTATAAATTTGCTCCGCAACGAAGCCTTTCTATCACCTATTCCGGAAGCCCCAGGCCTCCCGGTATTGACCAGATACAGCCGATCCTGGAAAATACGAATCCGCTTTTTATAACGGTTGGAAATCCCGGTTTAAAACAATCTTTCGATCATAATATCTCGTTCTTTTTTACAGATTTCAAGATGCTTACCAACCGAAGCATCTGGATCAATGGTTCTTTTAATCCCATTCAAAATGCCATCGTCACGAGCCAGGTTACAGATGCATTAGGAAAAACGACACAACAATATGTCAACGTTAAAGGAAATTATAGTTACCAGTTTTGGGGATCATATGGTTTTAAGTTAAAGAAGCTTGATACGTATTTTAATTTAAGCCTGAATACCAATGGAAGCCGGAATATGAATTTTGTGAACTCAATAAGGAATATCAATAATCAAAATTCCCTTGGGTTTGGAATAAATGCCGGGCAGTATAAAGAAAATAAATACAATTACAACATTAACCTGCAGTTAAGCAATAATCACCAGCAATCGAGTATCAGCAGGCAAACAAATAATTTTTGGAGCCAGGAGCACAATGCAGAGGCAGAGGTTTATATCACAAAGAAATTCGTTGTGGGCAGCGATGTAAATTTTTATTACCGCCAGAAAACAGATGCATTTGATAAGAACAACAATTTGA
>JBIOGV010000301.1:0-4546 GCA_044448365.1 Chitinophagales bacterium | reverse complement strand
GATACGACCGAATCCGTTGATGGCGACTTTTACTGTGCTCATAATTCGTTTAAGATTTACGTTGAGGATTTAAAGTTTTGGAGGTGCAAAGTTAAAGGATTGATGTTAATTCATTCTTATGATTTCAATGATGTGAGAGGAGGATATGTATTCCCGGAAGTATAAATAAGCAGGTAACAGGAAAGTTTTCTTTTCTTTATGAATCACTTAGGAGTCAAGCATAAATAGTTTTGGCTAAAAAATTACCGCCGAGTATCTTTGCCGTCCCTTAAACAGAATGATCTTCGGGTTACGAGGAAGGCCCGTTCGTCTAAGGGCTAGGACACCACCCTTTCACGGTGGTGATACGAGTTCGAATCTCGTACGGGCTACTAAAGATAACTTCAGTACAAATCGAAATCCCCGCAAAATCAACAGCAGCGGGGATTTTCATTTTCGGTTGAATTCAGTTGCAAATGCTTTTCGTCATTTTTGGGTTCACCAGGGCTTCACCAAATTTCATGTCCTTTCAAGAGTTTGCTCCACCATTATTGCATTGTGCTATTTGGCGTAGACGAATAGCGTCTTTCAATAATTTACGCTGCGGTCGGGCTGACGGAATTCGACTCACCTCCGCCGTAAATTCCGCTCCACTATATCTCCCTTGTCATTTAAAAAGGCGAGTCCTACCGGCTCGCCTTTGAAATAATAGGCATTACTATTATTGCTTTATCAGCCCAGTCGCTGATCTTGCATTCCTGCGGATATTCCACATATCAATAAGTCCGAATGATCGTCTCGCTGGTTCACGAAATTCAACATTAGCTATTGTTTCTTTTACTTCCGTCACCAATTCCGCAAATGTTTCATCATTCATCTGTACAACAGATGACCTTTCATCGAATTTCATATTATCTCCTTTTTAAATTTTTAAAAACGCTGAGCAAACAGAAGGAAAATCGCTAGATCAAAAGGGCAAGTGTCCTGTCATCATTTTGTAAGTACTATACAATGCTCAAAATTATGGACACAAAGATACATAATTTAAATTAAAGTCACAACATCGAAACTTCCGAACGGTAGAATTTTCCTGACGAACTGTTGATTTTTTGAAACGATTGGATATCAGCATTTCTGACTAAGTGCTGAATTGATTGAGTCACCATTGATTGATAATTACTGGATCTGATCTTCAACACCTAAAATCGAAGGTTCAGAACTGGGCTACACTGAATCATCTTCAGAAGATAGAATTTTTCTCGTCCGCCCAGGGTCTTGCCGGCAAGCCCTAGCCTGTGTCTTTAAAAAGCATGCCAGGCAGACCTCTCGGCCCATTGAGCTACTAATCTTCTGCAACATGAAACAATTTTTCACATCGCTTTATCCCTTTTTCATAAATGCCTGCTCTTGAATGTGGATACTCGGTAACATCACTTACTAATTGCCATCTTTTTGAGACCGGGTTTTTGTTTATATAATCCAGCTTTTGTATGATAAACTCTCTGCTGCGGCATTCCTTTGCATCGAAGCTTTCTTCAAATACTTTATGACGCTGGCCTTTCTTTATTTCGTTCTTTTTTACATAACCATGTAACTCTTCAATTAACAACAGGTGCTTTTTCTTTTCCAATCCCTCTATAATATCATAGGCCATAAACCGTTTGGCATTACCTATTATGCTATTGAGAGATTTTGGCATTTGCGGAAAGTATAAAAGGATGTGAATATGATTGGGCAGAATTACGTATCCTATAACGCGGGTTCCTTTATTAAACAAAGCATTAAATCATTTGTATGCAGTATGCCAGGCGTCTGATAAATCAAATAACCATTTCCATTTAAAACATGTAAAAGTGACGAAGTAGATACTATGATCCTGTTGGTCGTGTTTGAACCGAACGGTCATTCCTGGGTTATTAATAATAAAGTTGAAAAATTATAACGTGAAGTCATCGGGAAAAACGAAAATGAAAATTGCGAAAATTTTTTCCAGGTTTATATCGATCATTGCTATTATACCCGGGGTCTGCCTGATTTTTTTAAGATAAAACAGCTCATAGTTCGCCGGTAATACCCCGGGCGGACGCGTTTTTTTAGACATACAAAAAAAAGCAAGCAGCCTATTTGGCCTTGGACACTCCGGATCATCCAATTATCAGTCACTCACGGGGCAGGGGTTCGACTGTAGGGTGCATTTCTAATTTTTGCGGTGGCGTAGTTTCAGAGACAGGAATTTTATCTATATGGAATCAACATGTCGTTTTACTTCAATTTCATTCTATTACCTTATTGAGTTATGACAGGCGTTCGGTTCCGGGGTTGCTTTTAAAAAAAATGCAAGCGGCTGCCAATCTCTGAATTGCAGCTGTTTTCTATTTTCCCGAAATGAAAATCCTTGCAAATTGGATATTAGCTTATTTTTTAAACAAAGTTTTTTGAAAAGTACAGCCCGTATAAACGGGCTGTTCGAATAACAATTGCTAATGCTATTATAGGAAAACTCATTTAATCCGTGCCACTCTGAAATTATCGAAAGCAGCATCAAAAGAAACCACAGGCTTTGTATCATCGTTAATGAAATAAAGATTAAAACCACCTGTGCCATTGCTTCCTAACAATGCAGTTAAACTGGACGCGGCGCTTCCTGTTCCATTTGAGTTTTTAAACTCACTCAAAGGAATCACAATAGTCTTCCAGCCGTTACTGTTGTAATCAGAACCTGTATTCCACGGAGCGAACTTACCTACATAGTTCCAGCTATAATCTTTATCAAGAATAATGCTTCCGTTTTTCCAGGGAACTTTTGTGTTCACCTCAAATTTCAATGCCCAGTTAGCGGATGGGTCGCTGAGATTAGCAGCAGGCACCCAGGGTAATGCGGTCTCATCATTCAATGAACGGCCACAGCACCACCAGGTCCAATCGCCTGCCGGGATATTTGCATAAGTGAGCCGTGCATAATTGTTATTATTGCCCGGAAAATCTGTGGGATCATTGGTAATGGTAGCACTTGCCCAATTGTTTAATGTATTCACATTATCAAAATTGCAAAGGACACCTGTGGTGACATCGTTAAATAAAAGAAACGAAGTACCGGTTCCATAGCGATTTACTACCTGTATGGGACCACCTTGTGTAATTCCCGAAGGTACTGTAAGGTTTAGTGAAGTGCCAGCGTCGTTGGTAATAATATCGGAGTTAACTTCAACATTACCGGGAAATATTACTTTGTCAATGAAAAAGAAATTGTTTCCATAAAGGGTCACATTATCGCCGGCAACTGCCATTTCATTTGTCATAGAAGAAATAACAGGAGGCGGAGGAACGATTGGAAAGTTAAAAATTGTTTCGCCGAAAGCTGTTACTATTCGAATCGTGTTCAGCTTTGATTGATCCAGTGATGCAAAGGGCATATCTGCAGGAATGGCTACCGTTACATTCTGATCAGAAAACAATGCCGAATTAAACGGGGCCGGGTAACCGTTAAAGAAAATTTCTTTGGTAGTCGCAAGATTCCTCCCTTGTATGACCACAGTTTGCCCCGGTCCGGCCATTGTTAATGTGCTGTCATTAGGAGTGGGAGAAATGGCTCTTAATTTTTCAATGACAGGCGGATTTTCATTATTATTCTTTTTACAGCCGTTCATGATGCCAATAAGGCTGATAATAAAAAAGAATAAAAGAAAATTTAATTTATTTGATGACATAAGTTTCTGTTTAATATTCTTAATTCAATTTGTTAAAATCAAATGACACTGGTGGCTCTGTGAGGCTTGGTGCATTTATCAATTCAGCTTCAGGAAATGGCAAATAAAGTGTTTGATCCGTAACGGGATAATATTCCGGAGTATACACAACGGTATATTGTCGCGGGTTACTTGTTCCGCTTATATAATTAATGGTGTAATTTCCTTTATCCTGCTGTGCTGTATAAGCCATAGCCGCTGCAGGATCAAAATAGTACCAGCGCACAATTTCATTCCAGGCATTGCCCTCCATAATTGTTTCCGCTCTTTTTTCCTGGAAAATATCGGTAAAGCTGATTGAAGATTTCGGAGGAATACCGGCTCTTGCTCTCACGGCATTGAAATATTGCAGCGCTTCTGCATCAGAAGTAGAAACAGAATTTCCAAGAATCGATTCTGCATAAATTAAATATACTTCAGACAGTCTGAGGACATACGTGTTAATGTAGGCCGACATGAACGCCCCTTTGCCTCCGTTGTCTGCAGGAGAACCTATAACGTATTTTTTAATATTGGAAATAGAAGTTACTGAGTAATTAAGTCCGCCCGTTGCTTGTTCCAGTTCAGGATAATTATCACCATTGAACATGCAGGTTGCTTTTCTTCTGATCGAGTCTTCGGGGTGATCCATAAAATACCTGACTACATCTGCCGAAACTCCCTGGGCGGCCCCCCATCCGTCACCCGTATTAGTAAGTTTCGATTCAAACGCTACATAAGCCTGGAATGAATTATTGACTCCCCATGGCGTGCTGAAAGGCATCCATTGCAGAGAAAACAAACTTTCAGGATTGTTGTTGGAACTGTTGTTGCTCGCACTT
>JBIOGV010000300.1:0-4580 GCA_044448365.1 Chitinophagales bacterium | reverse complement strand
TCACTCCTGTCATTTAATTTAGTGGCGCTGCTTTTAGCGGTAGAAGGGTTTCCGGGAATATCTTTATGCGCATTATCCGGTATCATTGCCGGGGCCATTGTAGCGGCCATCGTTTTCTGTTCCATGAAACAATATTTATTGATTATGGATTCAAAGTTTCACATCAACCATTTAAGTTACGATGTTTACGGTTCTTTCTAATGATTTATAAAAAAATTATGAACTGAATACGATAGGTTCCGGGAGATGTGAAGTGCATTCCAAATATCTCACTGGAATTACAAAAAGTATAACCTACCGGCATGCCTGGAGTGCACCCAACAAAAGTTCACTATAATTTCGATAGCAATCCGGACAAAGTCTGTAGGAAAAATATTTCCTTAATAATCGCCCACTACACTGACATATTTAATGCCATCCTGCAAAGTACAATTGGAGCAATAAGTAGCCGTGGATTTATTGCGTGCCAGGCTGATGGTTTTAGAAATAATATTATTCCAGTTACATGGATCGTTACTGAGGTAACTGATCTCTTCGCGCAGCGCCTGTAAAAAACTCATAGAATACAATCCACCCTCGGGCGTGTTCCAGGATACTTCACCTTTTTGAGCAGCAGAGGAAAGAATAATTCCATTGCTATTCATAAAGAGTTTCTTCAATTTCGAAACATCGGAGTTGTTGTCTACCTGGAAAGTGAGATAATTGCTGGTTGTTACCGATGATGCATCGACCTCACTGTTACAACAATCACCCAGGATAATATTTAACCTGGCGCCCTTGCTTTTTAAAATGCTGTACACTTCGGCCAGGTTCATTGAACTGTTATCATTGATCGCAGCATAGGATGAAGTACGAAGATCCATGCGGGGCCAGTCTTCGGTTTGATTCTTATAGCGAAAACCATGCCCCCTGTAAATGAACAGAACGATATCATTTTTTGCCGGTTCCAGGGAATTCAATTCGGCCTGTACATTTTCTTTTGAAAAAGAAGCGCCATCAATAATATGTTCCCTGAAGGATACACCCAGCGCATCTGCCACCTCGTTGAATTCGTTTCTCAGATTTTTTTCATCCGTGGAGCAACCCATGCCGATAGTAGGATCAAGTGTGTTGGCTATAAGAACAAGGTGAAGTGTCGAAGATGAGTTATAATTTTTATTCGTGTTTGTCGTGGTATTATCTCCAGTATTCCTGTTATTATCTTTTGTGCCGGTATTGTTATCTTTTGCAGTAGTCTCATCCCCGGTTTCCGTGGTAAGGCCGCACATTCTTTTCAATGAGAAATATTGGGATTCGTCATTGCCGAAGAATTCCCGAAGATATTCATCGGTAATACTTTTTGGATCAAGTTTGGTATAAGAGTCAACAAGTATATAATTGTTCGGGTTCAGCAATGAGTCGTCAGTAGTGTAAGGTGTATCCCATTTCTGAGCACGGGTATTGTAAAACCAGATAAAATAATCAGGATTGTACCTGAGTCCTGATTTATTTTCTGTAATGTACACGGGATTATTACCTGTCAGCATTGAATATTGAGTTCCCTGGCTGTTTGTACCATTTCTTAAAGTATAACTCACATGTACCACGTTATAGGCATTATTATAGTTGTAAGCTATCCGCATATAAGCATTGCCTTCATTGAAAAAAACAAGAAAGCCGTTGTACTTGTTCTTTTGCTTGTCGGTAAATTTTATTTCATACAGCGATTGGGAATATAAGGATAAGCTGACCAGTTGTATAAAAAAACCGGTGGTCAGCATGCGGAGGGTTCGTTTCATATAGTATACAATTAGAATTGCAGTATAAATCTAAAACGATTTTCAGATAGATAAAAAAAAATTACCTTCTTTATCGCTCTCTTAAATTCGAATTAGGCATTACACCGCTTTGTGCTTATTGTGTTGTATTTCCTAAACGGTGTTTTGTGTGCGGTTGTTGTGCTGACAAAGCGGAAAGATGGATATACTTCAATTTTTCTTTTTAATTTTTATTAAACTACCCTTCCCATCAACGGGTCGGTTTTGGCTGCCAGACCTGTTTCCACCCGGCCTGCATATCTTCTTTCAAATGATGAGTTGCCTTTTATTTTGACACTGAAATCGTACCATCCAAATGATTTATTGGTGTCAAGTAAAACGATTATCGATGCATCCGCTGAACCTGCAGCCCCAACTGATTCCTGCTGTTTTACACCTGTGTTGTATGCATTGCCTGTGACAGATACCAGCTGCGGGCTTTTATCCCTGTTCGTTATCTGAACAATAATTTTGCCCGTTGGTTGTTTATCATTCTGGTCGTATTGCATCATCACATCAATGGCGGCCTCATTTTCGTTGCCTGTGAATTCACGAAAGAAACCATTTGGCCCGTATACTCTTAGATGGTAATGGCTATTTTCAAAATCATTGACCGGCCAGCTATCTTTTAATTCATTACCGGTTGCTACGGCATAGGCCCATGTTCTTACATCTTCCTCTTTATACTTGCCGGGAGCATATACATGAAACGGTGAGCCGGCAGATGATCCACCAAAAATTTCATTGCCCGCTTTCATTATTATTTCAAAAGTTTTTTTGTCATCACTCAACATTCCATCGACATACAATTCATAAGGCAGCGCACAGGATGAACGGATACCCTGTTCCTGGACAGCCAAAAAAGGAGAGGAGTGAGGTGTTTTATTGGTCTGTTCAATTTCGTTTTTTGTCAACTGTTTGTAATTGGATGGTGGGTTTTTGAATTGCGCCTTGTGAATGCTTTCTATAAATTCATCACGATTTAAAAAATCAGGGTTATTTATTTTTTCATTATTGTAGGGGCGGAACGCCGAACTGAGATCACCGCACACCGTTCTTCTCCAGTCACTGATATTGGGTTCTTCGATCTTCTTTCCAAACTTATGACTCAAAAATTTTTCAAGAAATTGTATGGATGAAGTATGGTCAAACACTTCTGAATTTACCCAGCCACCACGACTCCAGGGTGATGCGATCACCAATGGCACACGATAACCCAACCCGATCGAACTCTCACGGATCTGATCTTTTACCGATTGCTGATCTTCACTGGTAACATAGTCAACACCAGTATGAATATTCTTTGACATGAGTCCTGTATCTTTTTTGTAAGGATGCGGTGCCACAAATGGAGGCACATGATCAAAATAACCATCATTCTCATCATAGGTAAGAATGAAGATGGTCTTTTTCCAAACTTCTGGATTTTTTGTCAATATATCCATCACTTCACTGATGTACCAGGCGCCGTACCAGGCAGCAGAAGGATGATCGGAAAAATTTTCAGGAGCCACTAACCATGATACAGTGGGAAGTTCTCCATTTTCCACATCTTTTCGGAATTGATAAAGCACATCGCCCTTTGGAACTTTAACCTCTCTTTCTTCATTGCCGTCTTTATAAGTTATAGACGTAAGCTGGTGATAAAACGGATCATTGCGATTGGTATCAAATGCTTTCCGGTGAATATTTTTTTCGAAGTCAGATAACTTTTCAAATTGATCGGGTGTAAGAGTTTTCTGATCTTCTGCAGCGATGTCAATATTTTTTTCGATCCAGTCTATTTCATTCTTTATCTGTTTTGCCTCCTTGCTGTCTGCATCGAGTGACTGTAGTTTTTGCTGACGTTTTTCCAATTCTTTATTCAACTGTTGAATTATTTTCGGAAGAGCCGCAATATATTCAGGGTGCAGCTTTACATGGTATTGAGTAAAATATTCTATCGGGTTATCGCCGAAATTCGCCAGCCATCCATCTTCTTCGCCCTCAAAGCCCACACCCACACTTAATTCATTCTGGTATATCTTCCACGAAATTCCATTTTCTTCCAGCCGCTCGGGAAAAGTCTTCCAGTTCACCATGGTGAGATAATCTGCATCCTCATTCCAAACATTAGCCTGTGCATTTTCATCTTGTTTTCCACGAATGGTGCCCGTCCAGAAAAACAAACGGTTTGGCGTTGTGCCCGTAAGCGAAGAACAAAAATTCTGATCGCAGACAGTAAATGCATCGGCCAGTGAATAATAAAAAGGAATATCGGCACGTGTATAATAACCTAATGTTAAGGGCATGGCTTTGTAATCGTCGTTACTACTTTGTTTGCTTTCGAGCCAGCCATTGTACTTGCCGTTATTTCTTGCATCCACCTGGTTGGCCCATGAATGTGGTAATGAATCCATCCATGTAATTTTTGTTTCTCTGATATCAAACCGGAAGGGAGCATACGTTTCACCTTCCTTGTTTTGCTGCAGCCATACCAGGTTTTTGTTGGGAAGCGTTATCGCACGCGGGTCATTATAACCGCGTACACCCTGCAGCGTACCATAAGTATGATCGAATGAACGGTTTTCCTGCATCAGTAAAACAATATGTTCTGCATCCATGTATGTGCTGCCCGGAGCAGGATTGATGGCAAGAGCTTTTGCAACCGATGGAGGCAATACATGCAGCAAGCCGGCGCCACCTGCCAGCATCGTTGCTTTCTTTATAAATTCTCTTCTTGAATCCATGGGATCGTAAAAATGTTTAGGCCGTAAAAATATCTCTTTGTCAATATACCAATGT
>JBIOGV010000299.1:0-4598 GCA_044448365.1 Chitinophagales bacterium | reverse complement strand
TAAAAAGGTAGCCGTTCAACTACCATTAAAAGAATATGAATTCCTGATTGAAGAATTAGAGATGAAAGAAGATCTTGCACTTTACAAAAAAGTAAAAGCAGATAAAAGAGAAAGCTACATGCCACTCAAAGAATATCTGAATAAAAGGAATAAAAAATAAAATGCCTGTTTACGAAATTTTACTTTCGAAAGCTGCAGTAGTGCTGTAATACGTTTTTTTACACATCACATAAATATTACGGTGCGTGGAGACACGCACCGTGGCTTTTTAATTTTATAGTGGTAGAATCAGTGTAAACATTATTATAAAACTCATGCATTGGCCCCGCCAGTGAATCTGAACACTAGCTCTGGAAGTTCACCCGGTACGGAAAGTTTGGTAACGCCGTCATTGGCAAGCATGGTCCACAATGTTCCCTGGTCATCGTTGCCAATTATAAAGGAATCAGTTGCATTTTTCCCTGTTCCACCTGGATTGGTGCCCGCGGCACCACCTGTCACCATCACAGCTTCTGCGAAATCCGCTAAAGCAGCCGGCGTTGGAACTCCATTATCAACTAAAGAAGGCCGCTCAAGGATCCATACAGCATCTGAAGAAGGAAGCGCTGCTATAGCCGGAACAATTGGATTGTTATTAAAATCCAAAGTCGGGATGGGAATTATCAGTGTGGTAATGGCTAAGCCGGTCGAATCATTGAACATGGCTACTGTTCCCCTACCCGTGCCATCTGCTGCTGATGCCAGGAAAACAGTAATGCTTTGGCCGGGCGCTATGGAAAAATCATCACCATCGTCGGCTTTATCCAATTTTATTTCAGGGCCGGGAAACCACTCAAACCATGCATAATAGGAATCGTCCGTTGTTCGTTGTTCTGTGCCGGCCTGAAAAAGAGATTGCGGATCATTCAATCCAACCCAAAAAGAACTGTAATAATCGCCGTGCCCACCATCAGGTTTTCTCACGGAAGGGACGATCCAATTTCCCCATATGGCAGTATATGGGGCCTGATTGCTACAGGTCAAGCCGCTCCAATTTGAAGAAGTTCCATTGCCTTCATTTACTATCTTGTTTTTTCCATGAATTATTTGTGGTTGAATGGTAAGTTTAGGAGTTACAAATTTTTTTACGCGGCTCATGGAACGCAGCCACAGGCGGGCAGCCTTTGGAAATTTTTTCGGATCTGGCCGGTGAGGCAATCCATATTGGAGAAGTATTTCATCGGACACATGATGAGGTTCGAAGCCTGCAGGAGGACGTTCAAATGTGTAATGATGTTTAAGATTCGTTTCGGCAATCCGCAGCGAAGATTGTGACAAAGTTTGTTTCATAATTTTGTTTTTTATTTGTTAAATATGGTTAACCGAAAGCTAAAAATTATTTCTAACCGTATTAGAAATGGGTGTGCCAGCAACTTTTCTGATTGACTACCTTAATCTGACGTAAGATTTTTTGAAAGGGAAACAAAAATTAGAAAAATAGGGTGGGTGAATCCAATTGTTAAGTGTGCTAACCGCCGTTCGAAAGCCAACATGCCTGTAGTTACCCCTCTTAAGAAATTACAGTTATTAAAAATTGCATACAGAATCGTTACAAAGTGTTCATAAATGCTGAAACGTTTACAATAATGATCAGCCCTGTTGTCTCTGGTAATACACAACACAGTATCTCTTGGAAAAAGATTTTAGAAGTTGAGTGAAGATCGGCTGTCCGCTAAAAAAACACTTTTGTTCATTGGTTAGTTTTTTGTGTGGTAACTCAAAAATTCACTTTTACCGGACAGTAATAGTCGCAGACTCAGGACAACATCCTGAGGTTTTTATTTTGTTAGAACACTAAAGACAGCAGGCGAAATCAATTTGCTAACAATAAGTTGTTAGCAAATCAATATTCTTTTGGGCGAATTCTTTGATTTTTAACTTCGAATAATTTCTTTTACCCTCTTTTGTTTCCGAAATTTGAATTTTTTCATCCTTTAATTCCAGAAATTTTAAGATGGAAGCAGTTTCACCCGAAGTACTGTTAATTTCCATGAAATCAATTAAGTTTTCAAATTCCTTCAAAGATGCTTTAAAATTGTTATTTATAGCTTCAAGGATTCCTAAGTTATAAAACACTAACCCTGCTGCAGTTAAATCCTCTTGGGCAACCGTATGCATTATGATTTTTCTTTTTGCTTCATTCAGCAATGTAGAGGCTTTTTCTAATTCATTTTTTTCAATAAACACGTATGCTGTGTTATTTAAATCTTTTAACCTTAGATCATGTCCTTCATCAAATAGTCTATAGAAAAATGAAGCTATTTCAAATGATGATTCTACGTTAGATTCCTTTACGTACAGTCTTAATAAGTCGTCCATCTTATCCTCTAATATAATTCCAATTTTTCTGCCATCGCCTGATTTAATAATTAAGCTTTCTAAAACATTTAAGTTTGAATCTTGAATTTTGTCAATAAATATTTCAATTTCATATTTAATTGCATCGTTGTTAAATCTAATTACAAGACTCCTAATTTTAATAATTGTACTTGGTGATTCCCGATATCCGATGATCCTATCTTTATCGTTGTAATTATATATGTTCCAAGTCGTAACTTTTCCTGACAATTCATTTTTCAGCTCGACATATAAAATCTGTTTTTCCTTAGAATCCTCTATTCTTTTACACGCTTTGAATAACAATGAAAGATTTTCAAAGGTTTCATCATTAATATCAAAACTATGATGGTTTATCTTTTCAATTGTTGTTAATAGTCGAAATTTCTCATCACTTGATGTGGTTGGATGTGTAATTATTACAGTGTTAAATTTTTCAGTTACTAATTCATCGTTTATAAATTTCATAAACCTAAGAGAGGGAGATTCAAATTTAAAACTATACTTTCCCTCAGAATTAATTTGAAGCCATTGCTTAATTGTATCTGAACGAAGATCAAAGGCATAGTAATGTCTATCTAGGAAATTGATTTCCGTTGTTGGTAATTTAAATCCAATAAAATTATTTTCATCTTCACCGATGAGACTAATTATTTTACGAGAAACAAGTTTTTTACAGAAAGTCTCATACTCTCCAAGATTTAAAAAATTTTCATTTGAGAGTTTAAACTTAGCATAAAAATACACTTGATTGAATGTACGTAATTCTGAAGCAAATATTTCTGCTAACCACAATTCTTCTTCTGAAGGGAGATGTTCAATAAAATCGAGTTTCGTTATATCAAGATCCCCACTATCCTCTAGCATTTTCTTCACGTTTGTTTGTGCCTGTTTGTCAAATTTCATCTGTTTGACTTCACCAGACATACATCTTTCAAACATTTTTGAAGCAATGACATTAATCCAAGCAGGTTTTCCTGAGGTAAGTCTAAATATATTCCTACAGGCAAGTTTGAATCTATAGAATAGCGTTTCTTCTATTTCTTCATCTGTCCAATTTATAGAGCTAAGTGATTTTTTAAAAAAATCAATAACGGAATCAACATCAGTGAAATAGGGAAGATTAATGATTTCGAAATCCCGATAAGAACCACCAAATACTTCTTCCCAGGCCGCTGTTTTGTAAGTTGAATCTCCTGAAAAGGCAAATCCTATTCCCAATTCTTGACTTTGCAGTACAAATCTTATCTCTTCGACAATTTTTTTGTTTGAATAAATATGTTGGGACTCATCAACTAGGAATAAAAATTTTGTGTGATCATTAAATTTTTCGGATTTAGATTCGATTACTTCCTTTCTCATTAATCGGAGATCTTCTATGAAAAGAGGAAATTCGAAATTTTGATTTTGATTTAGCAAATAATTTTTCCTTAATATCGGAGTTTTGAAAACCCAATTGGCTTGATCAATTAGTCCATCAGAGTTCAATATATTTTGAATCATTGAATCAATAGCTCCTCCCTTTCCATCAAAAAGACCTAGAGTAAAAAACTTGTTTATACATTGGCTGAACAAATGCCAAAAGAAATCAGATGAATTCAAAGAGTTAGCTTCCGTCAAATCTATCCTAAAAGGGATAATATTATTTATCTCGCATTCTCCTTCAATTAGGTTTAGTATGCTTGTTTTTCCCACTCCTCTTTCTCCCGTTAGAAGTATGCTTTTTATTCTGTTTTACTTTTTGCTGCGTTACGAAGAATAAATCGTATTTGCCTAAATTCATCTGCACGACCTGCGAGTTGTCTAAAATCTGTCAAAGCCGATCGGTCAAAAGGGTTAATCAAAAATTTTTCGTTCATGAATTGTCTTTTTTATTATAGAAAATAATTCTGTATTCTTTTGTTTCCATTGTTGAATGGGTAATAAACCTCCGGGAGTTTGTCTAAATTTTTTGTATAGTATTATTTGCTCGTTTAACTGTTTCACCAGTTCCTGAATTTCAATGAAAAGAGAGTTTATCCAAAATGAGTCAATTATCTTTATACAGAGGCCTTCAATTTCATTAATACTGCTGATGGTTGCTGTCTTAGCCCCCTAAATGGCTGGACTAAATTTGAAATTCAATTTAGTCACTTAAATTTAGGATTATGTCAAGGAAAAGAAGACAATTTTCTGTAGAACAGAAACTGCAAATCATTCAGGAAGCCGACCAGGAAGGCGTC
>JBIOGV010000298.1:0-4612 GCA_044448365.1 Chitinophagales bacterium | reverse complement strand
CATTAAAGTTAAGAAGGTTTCGACTGAAAACGGTCATTCTTTTATCAAAGTTGCCTATTGCTTTTCGTAACAACCAAGATCAGGCAAACCGATCGGGCGGGGATTCCCATCCAGGTCAATCGAAACACTTGTGTTGATTCCTTTTTCAAGGGCAGGAGAAGCAGGCTGCAAATGAAAATCATAAAAATTCTTTGACGCATTGAGACTGTCAAATAACGGATCCTGGTTATTAATGATTTGAGTAGACGTTACTCCTGCCACAGTTGATGGATCAGTTGTTTGAATCTTCCATAAAATATGGTCAAAGTTCACATTGAAGACTGAATTGCCGCTTTTAGCTACGACAACTTCATCGTCCACCGTGCCGTTTTCACCCCAAAAAATACAATTTTGAAACAAAGCAATAAGAGGCTCGACTTGCGGTGAGTTGTTTACGTTTACAAAATTGCTTACCAGTAATACCGGATCTTTATGTAAAATAAAGTTATTGGAATAACTGGCCACTGTGCAATGAATAAATTGGTAATCCCCTCCCATTACCAGGTATAAGTTTTTTCCACAATTGCTGATCAAACAATTAGTGCCATACACACTTGAATTCAGAGTGATGATCCCTGCGTCATACGCATTATCAATAATACACTGGTTGAGTACAACCTTTGGATTACTATCCGGTGATGGATCCTGTGCGGCAATTGCCTGGTAAGCATTTTTCAATACAGCATAAGTCAATGAATTGTCTTTACTGCTACTATTAAAAAAAATGCCTGGCCATGAGGCGGGGAAATCTTTGTAAGGATCATCCAGCCGATCGCCCCGAAAATAAACACGATCAATTGAATCTTTTTGGCCGTTCACCTGCAATATGCCATTGACAAGAATTGGCGCATCTGCATGAACATAGATCCGGCAACCCTTTTCAATAGTAAGGGTTTTGTTGCTATCAATAATTAATGATCCAAGAATAACATACGGAAGATCGTTTGTCCATGTTTCATCTGCAGATATTTTTTTATCACGAAAAAAGTGTGCATTCTTTCCCCAGGCTTCCAATTGAACCCAATGATCGGTACCATTATAACTTATTTTAATGCTATCCCGGACAACAAAGGGAAGATTGCCTGCATTTTGGTCAATGATCACTGAAACAAAAACATAAATACTGTCGTTGGCAGCAATATCCAGGTTATTTACTTCAGGCCCGGTAGCACCATCAACGTTTATTTTATAGGCTGAGGAATTTCCGCCGATAAGCCTGACCGATGAGATCTTTAACTTCTGGTCATTTTCATTGATGATCTTAAATGATTGTGTAATGGATCCGGATGTAGTAAAGACAGTATCGTATTTCAGCGAATCGGCAGTAATGGTTACCTGCGCATCAGGGCTTGTAATGAAATAATCTTTTTTACAGGCAAATAATAAGATTGACAAGGACAGGATTATCAGGCCGAATGCGTTTTTCATTGCCATCAAAAATAATAGAAGTAATTGGTATTACCGAGAAGCAAAACAAAGTGTGGCGATGCTGAGCTTTGTATTATCGACTTTCAGAATTTCCTGTCCGCATGCTTCCAATGTGGCGCCTGTTGTTATTACATCATCCACTAATAAAACGTGCTTATCGTGAATTTTTTCTGGCCTGATCAGTTCAAATTTTCCTTCAATATTTTGCCAGCGCTCCATTCTTCCCTTTTTAGTTTGGGTTTCAGTATGTTGGATTCGAACAATTGCATCTCTTATTAATTCAATGTTCATTACATCGGCAATACCCTCGCACAACACAGTTGCCTGGTTATAACCTCTTTTTTTTTCCTTTGCCGGAAATAAAGGCAAAGGAATAAGTGCGTCGATAGATTTAAACCGATTGGCCTGTTGCAGATCCCGGCCTATCAGTCGACCTAATTGTTTCCCTAATTCTTTATTGCCCCTGTATTTTAGCTGGTGCATGATATGCTGCATCAATGACTCCTTTGTGAAGTAATATTGGGAAGTAGCATTACTTACGGGTATTCTTCCCCAAAAAATTTTTTCGACCGGGTTGTTTATATGTAAATGGAAATTCGTTTCGGGCATTTCCGAAATACATTGCAGGCACAACCTGCTTTCATTATTAATAATATCACTTCCACAGCCGCTGCATACATGCGGAAATAAAACATGGAGAAAAGAATCTTTTATTTCCCTCAGGACAATCATAATTCTCAAGAAACAATGACTACTATTGGTTGGCTAAAATAAATATTTATAAACTTCATCTACCCTGCCCATGGTTATTACTTCAATATTAAATCTTTGCTTTGCCAATCCTTTTTGATTGTATTTCGAAACGATGATCTTCTCAAAACCAAGCTTTTCTGCTTCAGCAATGCGTTGTTCGATTCTGTTGACCGCCCTTATTTCTCCACTCAAACCCACTTCTCCCGCAAAGCAAATATGATGTTGTATTGGAACGTCTTCATAAGATGAAAGCAAAGCGCAAAGAACGGCAAGATCAATAGAGGGATCTTCTATTTTTAAACCTCCGGCAATATTCAGGAATACGTCTTTGATCCCGAAATGGAATCCACCTCTTTTTTCGAGTACAGCTAATAAAAGTTGTAATCTCCGAGAATCAAAACCTGTAACAGTGCGTTGAGGAGTTCCATATACTGATTGAGTGACTAATGCCTGTACTTCAATAAGCAACGGTCTTATGCCTTCAATGGTGGCCGCAATGGCAATGCCATTTAATTGGTCTTCTTTTTGCGTAATTAGTATTTCGCTGGGGTTCGTAACAGCTTTCATTCCTGTTTCCGTCATTTCGTAAATTCCCAATTCTGACGTGCTGCCGAAGCGATTTTTTAAAGTACGCAGGATACGAAAAGCATAATGTTGGTCTCCTTCAAACTGTAAAACAGTATCAACCATATGTTCAAGAATCTTGGGTCCTGCAATGGTTCCGTCTTTGGTTATATGACCGATTAAAAACACGGGTGTATTTGTATCTTTTGCAAACCTTTGAAATTCGGCAGCACTTTCTCTTATTTGCGAAACACTTCCTGGAGATGATTCAATGAAAGGGGTTTGCAGTGTTTGAATAGAATCAACAATAACGAGATCTGGTTTTAGTTTTTTTATTTCCTGGAAAATTACCTGGGTTGAAGTTTCTGTAAGAAGATAAAAATTTTTATTGCTGAGATTCAATCTCTCCGCCCGCATTTTTATTTGTTGTTCACTTTCTTCGCCACTTATATACAGAACAGTAATATTCTGCAACGCTAAACCGTTTTGCAGAAATAAGGTTGATTTGCCAATTCCCGGCTCACCGGCAATTAATACGATACTTCCGGGAACAATTCCTCCACCCAATACCCTGTTCAATTCAAGATCCGGCGTTATCAATCTTTCTTCTGCAAGGGCAGAAATTTCATTTAAACCAATTGTTTTGTTTATTCTTTTGCCTTCGTTATTTATTTTCCAACTTATTCCTTTTGTATCTTCCTTTTGGATCAGTTCTTCAACAAAACTATTCCACTGCTCACAAGAAGGACATTGACCTAACCATTTTACACTTTCATACCCGCAATTCTGACAAAAAAAAGCTGTCTTTACCTTGCTCATGTCATGAAATTAATTCGAAACAATTAATAAAAGACGGGTAATTAAGTTAAAGAGTGGAGGAAAAAACGGAGAAAGAACATTTCTTGCTTTTAATAAAGTAAAAAGGGCTGATCTGACGATCAACCCTCTTACTTACTAACCCATTAAATTCTTGCACTAAGTTACAAATATGGGCCACATAACAAAATAATTTTTTGCTGCTGTGAATAACTTTTGAACTATTTATTTTTTTGAATGAACTTGAGAATTTTAGAATAGAATATGTTTTAATTAATTGATTTACAGATAGTAAACTCTATTTGAAAATATTCAGGGTTTGAGAAATTTTGCCATGGAGATAATATTTTGAAACAAAAATTAACTAAGAAAAAGCGAATTAGGGAGCCCCTGGGGAATGGCAGATTTTTCATGAAAAACCGGGATGGAAACGGATTTCCATAGTGCGCGCTTCGCTGTTTTTTTGTGTGCTGCGTGCTTGTATCAATGATCTTAAAAGGGAATTTTTCATCCTATCCCAAAATATCCCAGATAAATAGAATGACTGGGAAAGAAATACCAGAAAAATCTTAAGGGTAAATGGGTTTTTGAGGGAAACCAGATGTCTGTTGAAGGGTTTCTAAGCAATCCTTACAATCCGGTAAGGAGAACTATTAATCCTGGCTCCGCATTTAATCTGGGACAAATATGGCTTAGGCTGAGGTTGTTACACATGGATGTGAAAATGCCCGTATGCGAGTGTCTATAAATGGGTTATGCAAAGAAGCAGGATGGTGCCTGCTGTTCAATTCGGGCCCTCCTGTAAAATGAATTTTGTTCACCAGCGTAATAATGGCAGTGGGGGACAATCCAACGGAAGTTTTGGTTGCCATCATACGATGGGAATCACTGTTTTTTTTACCCTGGTTACATTACCTGTTGAGTTTGATATAGTGAGAAAGACCTGAATGGGCCGCCATGACCCCGGTTGTCAGCGCATTGGCAGTGGGTATTACATTAGTACGCTATATAT
>JBIOGV010000297.1:0-4615 GCA_044448365.1 Chitinophagales bacterium | reverse complement strand
TTCAGACTCGAACGCCTAATCGATTCCATTTTATGCTATTGCTACTTGAAGACTTCCCTTTCCATGTCGAAAATGATCAGACTTCAGACCAAATAGGTAGCGAAAATATTTTCTTTGGCAATTTTCCAGCTATTTTAATTAACCGGTAGTTTTTAGGCCGAACTCCGCCTCAGCAAGTCAATTTGTGAAGCATTAATAATGCATGACAATCTATAAAGTCGTCCATCCACCATCAATCAATATAGTTGTGCCTGTAATAAGGGAAGCCGCAGGAGATGCAAGGAACAGTACTGCATTCGCAACATCTTTCGGTTCACCTATTCTTCCCAAAACTATTTTGGAAAGTACGTGTTCTCTTGCTTCTTCATTTGCAAGGTATTCTTGAGTACCCGGCGTATAGATAAAAGTGGGCGCCACCGCGTTTACAGTAATATTGTATTTCCCCCATTCTGCTGCAAAACATTTGGTAAGATGTGCAATACCGGCTTTGGTCATGCAATACACCGACTCGCCTGGTAAAGCGACGAACCCCGCCTGTGAACTCAGATTAATAATTCTTCCATACTTCTGTTTCATCATTAAAGCGCCTGCTGCCTGGCTGATAAAAAAAGTCCCTTTCAGGTTTACAGCGAGTGTGTAATCAAAATCTTTTTCCGTTACATTTTCAATTAGGTTTTCTGGGGCCACTCCTGCATTGTTTACTACTATATCCAGTCTTTTATAAAATTCTTTTATCTTACCGAAGGCAGAATGTATTTCATCCATTTTACTCACATTCATCTGCAGTGGCAGTGCTTTCCTTCCTAGTGCTTCTATTTCTTTCACAAGACCATTGTCGGCATTCACATCTCTGAATCCGAGCGCCATATCGGCTCCAGCTTCTGCAAGTGCAAGGGCACAGGCCCTGCCCAGGCCTTTTGCCACTCCGGTCACTAATGCGACTTGTCCCTGTACATTTAGGTCATCCGAATGTTTCATTCCTTAACTGTAATCTACTATAGGTAATGCTCAACTATAATAATAAAATACAAGGTAATGTACAAAGAATCTAAATAACCACTTATCCATGTTTACGGATACATAAGTAACTGGGCACAATCAGTAGCTTATTTAGTGGTCTGCACTTTTATGCTATTACTAAATGCATTAATCTCGGGCCTGTACATACATTGCAAAGAGGCAGGGCCATTTGTAAAATTGCCCTCCTGTGCTACTATTAGTTCTTGACTTATCACTGATTTCCCCGAAGGAATAAATTCAGAGAAGAATTGCATACTTGCATCCCGAACAGATAGATAATAGCCTAAACCGTTTTCGTAATCATACCCGCTATGAATTTCCTTTGGTTCAAAAGCAGCAGCTCTCTTGTCATCAATGTAAACGTATTTTAAAGCTTTAGAACTTGTGATTTCGAGTACAACTTTTATCTTTTCGCCAATTTTTAATAAACTATTTTCAGATATAGCCTCCCATTTCCCCTCAATACTATTGTAACGTTGAATTTCTTTTTTCAAACTCACTTCTCTATTCGCTTTGCTTAAATCATTGGACTCCGTAAAATAATACCATATTAGATTTCCGGCAGCGGGCACGCTGCTCAGCTTTTTTACGCCCACGGGTAACGATTTATTTGTCTTTACAAACAAATAAGTGTTTCCGGCTAACATATTGTCTGTGACTGAAAGATTTTCGTTGTTAATTTTTGAATTAATGGTTTGGGTGATACCCGTTGCTGTTTGATTTTCCTTGGTAAGCATGCCGATAACAGCTGAGGTTGCTTTTGTGGAACTCCAGTGATCTTCACTTTTTGCTGTTAACAACCATTTTATGATTCCCGGAAACACTTCAGGCTGAATGTCAGCTTCTGAAAACGCTTCGACAATTAAAGAAAGTGTTTCTTCAGCTGTATTGCTTAAATCATCTGCATCGGCCAAATCCTTCCAGCGAATGCCATTGATTTCATCCATGATTGCCTCTTGTTCAATAGAGTTTAGACTTTGAATCGCTTTCTGAAATGCTGAATCAGTTTTGTCAAAATATCTTAAAGTGCATATAATCAATATTGCCTGATTGTGCAACCCGTATTTGTCAAATTTCTCCCACTCTCCGTTGAGACTATTTTGTATTTGTTGAATGGATGTGTCATTTAAGGGATAATTGTCTTTCCAAAAGCTTCTTGCATAGATATAATAAAGAGAATTCCCTGACATGACTCGTGTTTCTTTTTCTGTATTAAAGCGATCATCGCTGTGGCCAATGAGTTTTGCGAGAAAGTCAGCATAATTATTCGTAAATAGTTTTTCTGGGATTTCCAGGTTTTCTTTCTGTAATTTTCCAAAGCCTGCCAGCACATAATTAGAAATATAAGGATCACTCTTACCCCCACTAAACCACGTTAACCCGCCATCGCTGTTCTGTAGTTTATACAACTTGTCCAGGTGTTCTTTGATCTTTGTCCCTGAATTACTCGTATCTAATATTTGAAACAATTGCTTTTGCTGTATCGCAGTTTTATTAGAAAGATTTAGCCATGGCGTAACCTCTTCGCTGAGTTCGTCAGGTAATTGGTCTTTTGACGCGGGTTCTTTTTCTATTATTTGTCTTGACAGATTAAAAACTTTTTGTGCCTCGCTATCGGTTCTCATGAGTTTAAATGCAGTTGCGAGTGTAAACAGTTTGTTGAAAGTTTGCTCTGCGCAATCAAATGAATAATTGGCTAAATAAGGCAATGCATTGATCAATGCTGATTGTGGCTTTGGCAAAATGGAAAGCCCAATGCCGTACAATTCTTCATCGGCAGAAAGATTAATTGGCTTTATTGTAGTATCGGTATTATTTGAAAAACTAAAGGCAGTATTTTCCCTCACCAATATTTTGGGTGTGAGTATTGGGACAACATGTTCCTCGCCATCAGTAAAATTCTGGGAGCGAACAGTAATTATGACTTTCACGGGATTCAATTGTGCTTTGGGAATTGTTATTTCAAATGCTGAAGAGATATTGGATCTTTCAGCAACTGAAAAATTATTTTGAGAATTGGCCACCATCATCGATGTTATATCCTCGCCTGTAACTACATCTTCAATCTTGCAGAAGATTTTTCCAAAAGCGGCTGTGCTATCCAAATTGGTAATACGACTTTGTAATATAACTCTATCACCCTGGTACAAAAATCGAGGCATATTTGGCTGCACCATTAGTGGTAACTGCGTATTTAATTTTCTTTCAACATATGCAAATTGCGCATTCTTTGTGTGCGCAAACATTTTCCAGTTCCATTCCGTTACGCTTTCAGGCATGGTAAAAGTAAAACTGTAATATCCATTTTTATCTGCATGAACCTGGGGGAAGAAGAATGCTGTTTCGTTGAAATTTTTTCTCGATGGTATAGGAACATCTTCTGTAGAAGCTGGCAGTATGATTTTGCCTTTTGTACTTAATATCAAAACGCCAGCGGACGCAATTGAGCCATAAATGGCGGATGCATCTGCACCTTTCAAGACCAGCATATCAGCAAGGATCTTCGGATCAATCTGACTTAAATCACCCTTGAATGGCACACCATCTAAAATTATCAAAGGCTGACTATAGGCAGATAGTGATTTGAGCCCGCGCAACATTATTGAAGATACGCTACCCGTCAAGTATTGTTTCCTTTGAACACCGTAACCAACTACAACCACTTCGTTCAAACCGTTAGCATCAAGAATATTAAGACCTGCAACTCTCCCTTGAAGCAACGAGCCTGAACCAGGATTATCAAAATTGCCCAAATCATTCAATAGATCGTTGTATTTATATTTGAGAGGATTCATCCACCAAAGAGGTTTTGAAACGGAGATATTATGAATAAAGAACCCTTTATCCCGGTATGTATCTTCAGAATTATTATTTACGAAACTATTAATTGACCGTTGCCACCTCGTATTTAGATAACTATAATTTTCATCTCTGGGAATCGTCCAATGGTGTTCCTGAAGTTTATCCAACGATGCATCATACATACCGGTTAAAAGTTCGGCGGCCACATTTTCATTTCTTGTTTTAATAGAAACCGAAAATGTTTCCTTTGCTCCCGGGGTAAGCTTTTTTCGGTATTGCTCAATAGTAATTTCCGGGTTGTCTGACTTTGGACTATTTACAAATATCCTCTCTTCATGGATATACACTTTATTATTCAGAACATATATTTGGGTAAACTTGATCTCGTCTTTGACAGCGTTTGGGATCGTAAACATCCATTTATTTATTCCCTCATTACATTTTTGATTGCCATAAAAATATCCAACGGTTGTTCTCTTTTTCGCCGAGTAATAAACTAAATGATATATAGCGTAAAAATCTTTCTCAGGACTACCACTATAAAAGGTGATCCTGTCACCGGGCGATACGAGATTAACCGGCAAGAGATAAAATGGCGATGAGGAGTTGGGCAGGATATTTTCAACGGAATCAACCACGGAAAAGTTCACAGAAGCTTCCCCAATCATTTTTCCATCTTCTTCACAAGAAGCATCGACTTCATAATCGCCAGCTGGCAGACCTTCTGGCGGCAGATCAATGCTTGTTAATGTGCCGGTATTGATTTCTTTTTTAAATACCAATTGCTTTTCGG
>JBIOGV010000296.1:0-4615 GCA_044448365.1 Chitinophagales bacterium | reverse complement strand
GTTATATTGTTAAATGGTTGCAGGGTTAACAGCGCAGCAAACTAACAATTGAGCAATTCAGCAATTAGCGTGAAACATAACTTTCAACAGGCAACCTGTTTTGCAGACTTCTTCCCAGCGTCATTTCATCAGCGTATTCAAGTTCGCCACCAAAAGCAATACCACGAGCAATGGTAGTAATGCGGACATCCCGGGGTTGCAATTTTTTCTGGATGTAATAGATGGTTGTATCGCCCTGTATGGTAGGATTCAGTGCAAAGATGAGTTCTTCGGTTTTTTCTTTTTGTATACGATTAATGAGTGATTCGATATTGAGCTGATCGGGTCCGATTCCATCAAGCGGTGAAATAACTCCGCCCAGAACATGATAAGTTCCGTTGTATTGCTGGGTGCTTTCAATGGCGATGACGTCGCGAATATTTTCCACCACACAGATCATTTCCTGTTTTCTCATGCTGTTGGCACAGATGGAACAAATGTCACCGTCAGCTACATTGAAACAACGCTGGCAAAATTTTATTTCGCAGCGCATTTTACTGATCACTTCACTGAACTGCGCTACATCGTTATTATTTTGTTTGAGAAGATGCAACACCAGGCGCAAAGCTGTTTTCTTTCCAATACCGGGAAGCTTGGCAAATTCATTAACAGCATTTTCGAGCAGTGAAGAAGAAAATTGCATCATACAAAGTTACAAGAATCAAGGAACAAGGCACAAAGCACAAGGAACAAGGCACAAGGTACAAGTGGAGTAATAAACCTGATCCTTGTAATCTGTTTTTTGTGCCTTATAGCTGTATATCGAATTCATTTTCCCAATTGGCCTTAACATTTATTTTTCGTTTTACTGGTTTTACAATTTCCGGCTGGATGTGCTTGCCAAAGAATTCTCCGGCATCCCATTTTCCATTTTTATTGCGATCGTTTAAAATGCGGAGATCATAATCGCCGGGAAGAAAGATAGGTTGATCTATTTCGGAAGAAGTAAGCGGGATCGATTTTACGATGGTATTATTTTGTACAAACTCTAATACCGGGTTTACGGCCAGGTCAAGATTTCTAAAACGAATTTTCAGCAAGCCATAGTCAGAGAGTTTTTTGGTTCTAAATGAAATGGTGTCAGTTTTTAATAATTTTCTGCCCAATGTATCCTGGGCAAAATCTTTTTCAATTATTATATTATAGCGGGTATTCTCTTTCCAGTTGTATTGAAGAGTTAATTTTTTTTGGGAAGTGTCTTTTAGAATCTGGTAGTTGATAATCGGTGTAAAGGAAGTATCGCTGCTAAAATGGATCAATGATGTATCCAGATTTTTTATTGGCAGTTCAAAACTTATTATGAAATCAGTTAAAAGATCCAGCTGACCACTTGTAAGATTTGTCTGGAACCTGAATCTTTTTTCTGAACCGCCGCCAGCTTTTGATTTGACACCGGTTTGTACCGGTTTGGAGGAATTTGTTGCCCTTGGGGGATTTGTGGCAGCCTGCTCTGAATAGGCATATAAAATAATCGGTTTATTATCTTGCTGAAGAACAACCGGGCTGTCTGCAAAAGCAAATGTCTGTTTTTCGGATAAATACCGGTGACCGCCACCCTGGTCTTCGAGTGCGTAGATATAAAAAGTGCCGGAAGGTAAATTACGAAACATAAATTTCCCTGAAGAATCGAGACGGGTAAGATAGCGTGGTTTGTCATTTACCACTGCGGAGTCATCGCTGTGTTGATGAAGCATTACAGTAAGCGTCGAATCTGCCTTTCCCGTTTCAGCTACTATCACTCTTCCTGATAAAGTCAGCGAATCAAAATGGGAGCCTGTAGAAAAAATATAACTAAAGTCTTTTGTAATATTTCCCTCATTCACGTCTTTGATCGCTCTTCCGAAATTCAGGGTGTAGGTGGTATTAGCCTGCAACGAATCTTTTAGCCTGATTGTAATAATTCGTAAATGGGATTCCACAACAGGTTCATTTTTTGGAACAGGCGACACGATAAGATTTTCACGAACATTATCCAGTTGAACAAATTCATCAAAGGTGAGAGTAATGCGATTGTCTTTAAAATTTTTTGAAGAATCTGAGGGAGATGCCTTTACCAGGACAGGAGGAAGGGAGTCTTTAAGTCCGCCCGTTGGAAGAAACATGTTCGCGCAACCGGGACCACTAATCATGGTGATTGAACTGATCAAAATAGTTATAAAAAAGGATATCAATGATAATTTCTTCATTCAGGCTGCAAACATATGCCGTTTCAATTATCAACCCGTTCGACTTTTCCTAATAAACCTTTAAATCGCTGAAATCAGAGTTCTGTTTCTTCCTCTTCTTCCATCTCATTCAATGCTATCGAAAGATTATTGGTCTTTACAAAATTGCACCAATGACAATCTTCCTTGCCGCAGCCTGTATAAAAATCATGATCCTGAATTTTATCCCACGCAGTTTTGATCTGTTTGCCCACTGTTTCAATATCCTGTGGAGTAATGAATATCTTTTCTTTTTTTAGGTTCTTTTTTTTGCCAGACTCAATAAAATCAAATTCAGAGCTGGCTACCTTCCAGTTTTTTTGTTCATAGTTATCAACAAGGATCTTATAAAAAACAGCCTGGCGCCAGTAGTCGCCACCAACCGGATCTTTATCAGACGGTGGCTGCAATTTAGCTTTTGCTTTTTCAGGATCGCCCGTTTTGTAGTCCACCACATTGACTGATTTTCCATCAAATTCAAGCTTATCCAATTTTCCTTTCAGTGGTACGCCATTTACAATAATGTTCCTGATGGTTCTTTCAATCGTTACGATCTTATTCCAGCTATTAATGTATTTATCGTAATAATTACTTAATACATCACGGCCATATTCCATTCTCCTGTCGAATTGTTCTTTGGTAAAACTTTCGCGATGACGGTTCATGTACCATTCAAAATCTTTGATGAACTCTTCTTTTGAAGGGAACTGTTCGTTATTGTTCTGCATTTTTCTGAAAAGCTGTTCAAGAGCATAGTGAACAGAAGAACCGAATTCAGTGGCTTCATTTTTTGGGGAGGGGATGCGGATCAGATTTCTAAAATAAAATTCAAGAGGGCATTTCAAATAATTATTAAGCGCCGTTACATTCATTACAAATTTTTCAAGCAGGCGATCCACAAATTCTTTTTCTATTTCTTCAATTTGAGGCGCAACCTGTTCGCCGAATTGGAGGGCATTGAACTCAGCCAAAATAGTTTCATCAATAAATACCTTTTCAACAGGAAGCTCCTGCTGATCGAGGATTTCAGCAATGAACATGGAAGGTTCCAGTTCTTTTCCGTCGTTCTTATAGCGGCAATAAGAAATGGTAAGATGCTGCTCTGCCCTTGTGAGCGCTACATAAAATAAACGGCGAAGCTCTTCTTCGTCGGTATGAACAAGCTGCGATGAAAAAATGGTATCAGGCAATTTATAGCCCCCGTATGGCTTTCGTTTCTTTTCCCAGAATGATGCATTGCAACCTGCAAAAAAAACATTTACAAATTCAAGACCTTTTGAACCATGTACCGTCACCAGGTTTACGCCTTTTTCATTCCCGCAAATCTCCGTTAATGGTAAGCGGAGTTCTTCTTTTTCCATCAGCTCAATGGTATTAATTATTTTTTTTAGTTGCATGAAAGGATCTCTTGCTGTTTCTTCTTTTATGAAATCAAATAAACCTGTAAGCACCTGCAGAAGCCATAATTTCTCAGGACTTTGCATGATATAATTCAAAATGCCTGCTTTCCTGATGATGTTCTCAAAGAGCATTTGCAAGGTGACATTGGGTACATTGCCGATCAGTTGTTCCAATACTTTGCTGGCATTTTTCAGGCCTTCATGTAAACCCAGTGAGAAAAGATCTTTAACGGGAGCATTGGCCTTTTCATTCAAAAGCCTGCGAAGAGAAATTGATGCATCATCGTATTTTTTGTTTGAAGCTTCTATAGCGAGTTTTGCAATTTCAATGGAAGGTATATGAAACCAATCAAAATGCAGGATCTCAAATAGTAGCTCATCCCCACTGTAGGGAATATCATGCTCGGCAGCAAGATATTTCAGCAATAAAATGATTTTTCGAGCCAATGGGATTTCAAAAATGTTCAGGCTGCGCTTACTATAGTAAGGTATCTTTCGAAGTTTTAGATATTGAATCAATTCATCTCCATATTTATTTTCTTTATAAATAACACCAATGCGGCTGGCAGGAATATCCTGTGCGATCAGTTTTTCGATCTGCAGGGTGATATCGATCATTTCCTGTCTTTGTGTATCATATGATTTTATGACCGGTTTATGTGTTAAATGACTGACCTGCTCATTTGAGGAGACCAATTCTTTGCTTAACCCTTCTATTTTTTTTATCAGCCGTTCTGAATTTCTGCCGATAAGCGTTTTCGAAATATCGAGAATGGGTTGAGTGGAGCGGTAATTATTGATGAGCACTACTTTGAGGAGATCCGTTTTATAAGCTTCGACAAAGGCCAGCATGTTCTCCACATTAGCTCCCTGGAAGCGATAGATGCTTTGATCGTCATCACCCACAACAAATACATTTGGTTTTTCCCAATAATTGATCAGCAGCTCAATGATCTTGTTTTGGGTGCCGCT
>JBIOGV010000295.1:0-4644 GCA_044448365.1 Chitinophagales bacterium | reverse complement strand
CATCTGCTATTTATTTGTGATGACTACTGAAGCCAAAAAATATCTGTAATCCTGGCTTTATCCTGCAGGTTTCAGAATGACGGTTATTCATTCCTTTATAAAATCTTCCGTCATTAAATCTGCTATTATCAAAACTGCCTCTCATATCATCTCTACCCTCAAAGCCATCACGGTTGTTTACTTTGTTACCATAACGGTTGTCATCTCTTCGATTATTTGACTGGTAATTCCAGTTATCCGAATTGGAATAGGGTGCAGCCTGGTACCCTTGATTATTCCCGTTTTTTTGTTGATCATGTTGATACGAGGATTGATTTCCCCAACTGTTATTTGAATTGGAATCAGGGTGGCGATGTCCTCCCTGGGCAAATGCTGTTGTTAACAGACCAAGAGAGAAAATAAGTGTAAAGATCTTTTTCATTTCATTAAATTTTATTGTTGTTGTTCTGCAGGGTTTCCGGAAGCCTGCACAACAGATTTGTTTTGTTTCCGGTTAGTGACTATTATTCAAAGCAGATGCCATCATGCCAAAAATTTGAGAAGGAATCGTTAAGGCGATTGTTATTTAAGGTTAATGAAGACGAGAGAATGTTAAAGCTAACCCTCAGTCAAACTATTTGAGAACGGGCTTCAGTACAAAGCTATTTTCCAGTAATAATTTTAAATTATCCGGCCGATTGATGATGACATTATGTTCACGCATGCTGTGTACAAACAAAACCCTGGTCGCCTTTACATTTGTCGGATTAAGTGATGGCTCTTCAAGAAGGGTGTATGATAAACTATCATCAGTTAATTGGTGCATCATTTTAATGCTCATTTCATCTGTTCCTCCTCCATGGTTTGTATACCAATTGACAAAATGATGTTTTTTGTCCTGTTGTATCCACGACATAAATTTATCCGTCTGGCTGTATAAAGCATCAAATAAATATACTTCCTCGACCGTGGTATTTCCTTTTTCCAGAATAAATGCAATTATTCTAAAGGCACCGCTGTGGCCGGCAAGCACAATATTGCCGGGCCCAGATTTTTGATTAACAATTCCATGCTTTTTTAATGTAGCCATAATATCTGTGACCAAAGCTTTGAACACACCCGGATTTTCTAATTTCCCGCCATAGCTATCCGGGGCGTTTTTTGCGGTTTCAGCCATAACCAGTATGGCATTACGTTTTGATGCGATGAATTGTTTTTCAATCTCGTAAAATTTCATGGCGGTATCTATATTATTGTTCCAGCCATGAAACCAAAATATCAGATCAATCTTTCCCTTTCTATTCAAATGCCCGGGGATTATTAGCAAAACGGAGTTATCTTTGTAATGTTCACTTACACTGTAAAAAATGCTATCATAAGTGTATCCATGCTCCCTTGCTGAATCGGGAAAGGACGTATTATTTGAATTGAGTCGAAGAACCTGCACCTGCTCGTCTTTCTGCGACAATACTATTTGCCAGAGAATAAGAAAGATACCGGTAACTATTATTTTATTTTTCAAAACCCGCATTGCAGTAATCATATTTTTGAAACATTGACCCTGCATTAAATGTATTAATAAAAGTTTATTATCCATTCAACTGCTTCTTTTTTTCATGAGCAGTTTATTATATAAGCAAGCTGTCACTTAAGATGTTCAGTTTGATTAAGATTTCTTCTAATTATCAAAATATGTGTTCAATATCATCAAAAAGGATCGGTGAAATTTGAGAAAACTTACGGGAGGGATTGTCAAGAATGACTTGATGTTATGATTAAATAAAACAGAATTCATGATCCCTGTTTCGATTAAATGACCTCCTGGTCTGAGAGGTATAAAACACAACAACAAATGCCCGACATTGCCTGCAGATGCAAGTAATAAGTGCACAACTCAACGGCAAAACGAAAGATAGGAAAAAGAATATGCAAATTTTGATAACTAAACGTCTTCAATGTTGAACGGCAATGTTCTGATCCGCTTTTCAGTCATATTAAAAATTGCATTTGTCAGGGCCGGAGCTACATTGGCAAGCCCCGACTCACCGGCGCCATCAGGCGGATCAGTGCTTTTCACAGCTGTCACATCGATCTCAGGGCATTCATTTATTTGCAGCATTTTGTAACTATCAAAGTTTTGCTCCACTACTTTTCCCTTTTCAATTGTAATTCCGCTCTTAATTGCCGCGGTCAATCCCATGATAATGGAACCTTCGCATTGTGCCTTTACAGTATCGGGATTTACATAGGTTCCACAATCTATCACAGCCGTAATTTTTTCAATCCTTACTTTATCATTTACACGTGTTACGTCAACCACCAATGCAGTAAAAGCACCTGATCTTTCCACAATGGAAACTCCTTTACCGGTATCTTTTGCCCGCGGTTCATACCAGTTGGTTTTTTCTGCCACCATTTTTAAGACCTGTGTAAAACGCCTGTGGTTCTTTAGCATGGCCAGTCGAAAATCAATAGGGTCTTTTTTCGCAGCATTTGCCAATTCATCTACGAATGATTCATGTGCAAAGCAATTTGTTGAATGATATACTGAACGCCAGTAGGAGACAGGTATATAAAATTTCTGCAGCACACCTTTGATAGAATAATTTGGGATCTCATATTCAGTATTAATGCCACCGGCAATGCCGGCAGTGGCTTCATAATTACTGCCACTTTGGTTACGTATGTCCTGGCAAATTACTTTGTGCTCAAGAGCGATGGTGCTGCCATTTTTATCAACCGCTCCTTTGCAGACATTTAATGAACATGCCCGGAACGGTCCCTGGGTTGTATCGTCTTCCCTTGTCCATATTACTTTGACTGGAGTGCCTGATTGCATGGACAAGTCCGTTGCCTCTTCGGAAACATCTGTCATGCTGCGTCGGCCAAAACCACCCCCCATGAATGTATAATTCACTATTACATTTTCTTCAGGTATTCCTGTTTGTTTTGCTAACTGGGAGCGGATGCCATTTGGATTTTGTGTCGAACCCCAGAACTCACACTTATCTTTTTGCACATAAACCAGGGCGTTCATTGGCTCCATGGGCGCATGAGACTGGTAGGGTGTTTCGTAAGAAGCTTCCACTTTTATCATGCCATTAGCAAATGCCTGTTTGAAATTTCCTTTCTCTTCGAATACTTCACCTTCCTGTTCGGCTGCCTTTTTATAATTGTCTTTGATTTTTTGTGTTGACCAGGACTCGAGATCACCGTTATCCCATTTAATTTCCAGAGCCTGTCGCCCCTGGTATGCCGCCCAGTAAGTATCAGCCAGAACTGCTACACCTTCCCGGGTAAATCCCATGACATCGCGTTTGGTTTTGAAAACATGCTTAACACCGGGAACAGCTTTGGCGTTCGCATCATTGAAGCTTACAATCTTTCCTAAAAAAACAGGAGATCGTTCTATTGAAGCATACAACATACCCGGAACAGAAAAATCAATTCCATATTTTGCAGAGCCGTTTGTTTTCTCAGGGATATCACTTCTTGGAATGGATTGACCGATAATCTTAAAATCTTTCGGATCTTTTAATACCGGGTTTTGCGGTGCTGAAAGCTTTGATGCGTCTTCTACCAATTCACCATAACTAAATTTATTTCCTGAAGGCCGGTGAATCACTTTTGCATCTTCGGCATAACATTCCTGGTTCGGAACTTTCCATTTATTCGCTGCAGCTTTGATCAACATTTCCTTTGCAGCCGCACCCATTTTTCGCATTTCATTAAACTGGCTTTGAATACTTCGGCTGCCTACCACCATCTGGTCTCCGTATTTGGAACGATCAGCCGGGGATTGCATGATCTGCACTTTGTATATGTCCACTTCGAGTTCTTCGGCAAGGATCATGGGAATGGCCTGGAAAGTTCCCTGGCCCATTTCAGGACGATGATTGAACAATATGATCTTTCCCGAGGAATCGATAAAAATATATTGATTCAATCCCAAACCACGATCATCAGTGTTTGAGAGGTTTACGATCCTTGATTTTCTACCAATGCCCGGGATATATCCGACTGCAAGCACGGCACCTGCCGACATTGCAGCGAGCCGGATAAATTTTCTGCGATGTATTTTATTTTCCGTTTTCATAACACTCAGAATATTTGAATTTCAGTTGCGGGATATAAAATGAATATAGTATCAGCAAAATGGTCTGCCGGAAGTATTAAAGTCTATAATATAAAATTCAATCATTGTTATTGACTGTCCGCATGATGAACCTTTAATTAATAAAGGCCAAACTTTGTGTTCATTGTGGTTCGTTGTGGACTTAGTGTCCTATTTTTCTGGTAACAACGGCCACAAACCTGCCTGTCGGCAGACAGGGAATTACACTAAGTCCACTAAGAATCCATAAGGTTCATTCATATGGACAGTCAATTTATTGTTTATTAGAAAGAACTAAATTCATTTATTCCTTATAACTATAACATCATCGGGAATAATTGCACTTCCTTTAAAAGCTTTTAGCTCTCATCATTTGAGCTGCCGTTTTTATTGCTTTTCTTATGCGCGGATAAGTACCGCAACGGCAAATATGTCCCTGCATGGCCGTATCAATATCTTCATCTGTGGGATTAGGATTGCTTTTCAGGAAGGCCGCAGCTGCCATAATTTGTCCGCTCTGGCAGTAGCCGCATTGCACCACCTGTTCTTTT
>JBIOGV010000294.1:0-4655 GCA_044448365.1 Chitinophagales bacterium | reverse complement strand
TCCTTTTATAAAATCAGGATACAAATTTATAAGGTTTTCTTTTCTCGCTGACTACCCTGCAAATCAGTTTGCAACCAGCTTCTTTTTATTTACCGGGTAACATCGATGGCGTATAAATGTGGAACATACATTTGAATCTATGAAAATTTATCTTTCTTCAGGTTTAATATCCTTATTCATCATTAACAGCTTTTGAAATTTTTCTATGTTAATCGGGTGAATGGATTCTTCTGTCTTTGCAGGATGTTTTAGTAATTGGCGCTTTGGTCTATGCGGCCGCTTTTCAAATCCACCACCACAATTGGGACAAACATTATTAAGAATGTTGTTTACACAATCTGAACAGAAAGTGCATTCGTATGTGCAGATCATTGCCTCTGTGCTTTCATTGGGTAATTTCTTGCCGCAGTTTTCACAGACTGGTCTTAACTCTAACATGATTGGTAATAATTTAAACTCAAAAATAATTGGCAACACGAGATTTATTTAACCGCCTATAACAAAATAGCCGGGGTCATTCCATCAAATGAACCATGAGAAGAATCAGCTATGATCTACAGCTATTACCGCGCAACAAACTTATTTAGTTTGTGAAGCTCCAGTATAGTGCCGTTCTCGGTTTCCTGGTACATGGGCGCAAACTTATGATTGATCTTTATTTCATCAAATGTATAGGAAGTACGCTGTAGCACTGTATTTGAGTACACATCATTAAATCCGCGAACCAATACATACACTTCCACATCAGCTTCTCTCATGTCTTCAAGAGTAAAACCTGACAATGGGCTTTCGTCATTTATTTCATGTACCACCGTCCAGTTCATGGGCAGACTTTCAATTCGGCTCCGTTCCAATGGAAGATTATAATACTGATAATTTGCTTTCCCATTTTCCCTGATAAGCATAGCAAGGTTTACCTGTACGGTAACATCGGTAAGTGCATGCATCTCTTTGTAGCAAACAAAGCGAAACATGAATGCTGTCTTATCGTGGTAAGGAGCAATGACTGCATCATCACTGAATGCTAAATGAGCTCGTGGTCTTGAAAAACGTCCATAGATAAGACCGGTAGCAATAGCAAAGAATAAAAGACCACTCATGCTTTCAATGGACGCAACAAAATTGGCCCCGTCACCAATGGGATTTACTCTTCCATAGCCAACAGTTGTAAATGTTTCAGTGCTGAAAAAATATAATTCTTTGATCATTTTCCATCCATCATGAGATACCATGCCCGTAAACTCAGTCTGGCCGATCCACAGATAAATAAATGTGTACAGGATATTGATGCCAATAAAAGATAAAAAAATGATACCGATAAATTTCCAGAGAGGTAATGAGATCAGTCTGTAATAAATGCTGTAGCGGCGCCAGATAGGCCAGCCCACTTTGCGAAGGTTAAATGTACCGTCACGATTAATGAAACGTCCGCTATTGATATTGCCGGTAGTACTGAAGCCTGTGTCATTGTTAAGCATTGAAACAGGATTGATGCGATTTGAGACTGCCATGATTAAAAAGTTTGAAATAAAATTACGGAGTATGGTTTCATCCGGATGGCAGGCAAAAAAATATTTATGAATCTTTCTCTATGGGTTCTTCGTATAACTTTACTTTAGGAGTAAAATACAGAGATCTATTCTTGCTGAGTAACGAACAGAAAGTACAAGTGAGACACCTGCCTACCGGACACGCAGGCAAGGCAAGATGATAGTAGTAATTCAGTTCGCTGCATAATCAAATTCAAACTTATCCTGGTAAACTAAGTACCGGCATAAATCAATAAGCCGAGCCCTGCAATAAAAAAAATAAACATGGCAGCTATTAGTGTATTTGTTCCTTTGGGTGCCTGCTTAAATTCTTTCCAGATAAAAACTCCCCAAAGCGCTGCGATCAATGTAGCTCCCTGGCCAAGTCCATAAGAAATTGCCGGACCTGCTTTGCCTGCGGCAATAAGGTTCAGTGAATTTCCAAGCCCCCAGATCAATCCTCCCAGTACACCCACCAGGTGCAGACTAAAATTTCCTTTGAAATATTCTTTATACCCGGTTGGTGATCCCTGCAGGGGTTTTTTCATTAAAATAGTATTGAAAATAAAATTGCTCAGGAAGATTCCTGCTGAAAAAATAAATACGGCGGTGTAGGGCGTCATCTTGCCGACAGCAGGATTCGAAAAATTTTCAAGATCCATAGAAGCGGCGATGAAACGATAAAAGAAAGACATGAGCACACCTGCGATCAATGAAATAATAATTCCTTTGGTGGAAACCTGTTGGTTGGCCGTGCTGGCTTTTCGGTAAGCAATTGCATTGATGACAATCGCAACAGCAACCAATGCAACACCAACAAATAAAAAAACAGGATCGCCTTTTTGTGAAGCGGAATAATTTACAATCACGCCCACCACCAGGGCAAGACCGATTGCAATAGGGAAAGCAACTGCCATACCAGCAATAGCGATAGCGGCTGAAAAAAGAATATTCGCTGCATTGAAAATAAAACCACCCAGCAATGCACTAATGATGTTTGAAGAGCTCGCCTGTTGAATATCTTCTATAAAACTTCTTCCTTCCTTTCCGAAGCTGCCCAGTGTAAGTGCAGACAAAAGAGAAAAAAGAATAATGCCGATCACATAATCCCAGTAAAATAATTCAAAGCGCCAGGTTTTGCCGGCAAGCTTTTGTGTGTTAGCCCAGGAGCCCCAGCAAAGCATGGTGATGATACAAAAAACTACAGCAAGGGGATAATTTTGAACAATGAACATGGCGGAATTTTTTATTGTACAATTCAAAAAGTTTTTTTCGCTGCTTCTTCGTTTGCCTTTATTCCGTTTGTCAGCTGATCGGAATAAATGATTGCTTCTGATGAATTGATCTCTTCATCTTTCGAAGGATTTAGAATTTTCAACGACACTCTATGTTTGCCCTTTGGAAGATCATATTTCCAGCATAATTCATAACGCCGCGTTGTATAACTTGCCGGCAATTCCGGCGATTCAACCAGTTTATCATCCACGTATAATTCTGTATTAAAAACATAGTTTGATTCACTTCCCCATTTGGCGGTTTCACCTTTTACTACAAAACCAGTTCCTTCAAATTCAAAGCTGATCT
Source organism: Chitinophagales bacterium (assembly GCA_044448365.1). Taxonomy (GTDB): domain Bacteria; phylum Bacteroidota; class Bacteroidia; order Chitinophagales; family Chitinophagaceae; genus VBAU01. Next base: position 1,542 of record JBIOGV010000294.1, on the reverse strand, counting down.
CATCCTTATTATCCGACCATTTGACCGGGATCTTTGCGATCGGGTACACACCTTCAAAACTTTTTTCAAATTTTACAGTTGCCGGTTGCTGCAGTTTAATAGTTATATTATCCCCATTGATCTTTCCGCCATTCTTTTGTATATTTTGTAACGCATGTTTGAACCCGGTTTCATAGACATTATCAAGACTCATCGTTGTATATTTAAAATCGATGTTCTCAGCTTCCTTTAAACCCATCTTCCAGTATGCAGGAATTTTATCATAACCAAGTATGGCTCCCAATATTCCGCCCGCAGTGGAAGGATTGCAATCGGCATCCTGTCCGCAGCGCGTGGTTATCTCCAGTGTTTTTGTAAAATCTTTTTGTCCGTATAATAAACCAAGTACGACATAAGCAGCATTTACTTTTGCATCGATATCAAATGGTACAAAAACACCTTCGGGACAACCAATATCATTGGCCCATTTCTTTTGTATCTCGAGCCAGGTTTGCTTCCAGTCAGTTGGATATTTTTTATGCCAGCCGATCACGTCACTGATCGATTGATAAAATTCGGATTGCCTGGGAATGGTTGTTAATGCTTCATTAATTATATAATTGATATCACTGGAAACAAAAGCCTGTGAATACATAGCCCCAACAAAAACTCCGCCATACCAGCCATCGCCATAGTTCATGATGTGTCCGATCTTATCACTGATTGCAGATGCAGTATTTGGCATTCCGGGGCTCATTAATCCCGCAAAATCACTTTCTATCTGGAAGTCGATGCAATCAGCATGAGGGTTATTTTTCCAGTACCCGCTCAGCGGTGGTTTAATGCCATGTAAAATATTATAACGGCCGGCCTGGTTAGCATGCCACAGCATATAACCTGCATGTGCATAGGCATTGGCAAAAGAGTCTACCGACGCATCGAGACCATATTTTTCAAACACATCCACAAAAGTCAGATCCATGTACAGATCATCATACAAACCGGGATCATTGATCATTGTGTTCTTTAAATAACCATCATACCATGTCAGTGACTGGTAGTCGCCGATGAAGGTTCCGTCAAAACGAAATTCATACGGACCGCCAAAGGTTACTCCAATTGTTTGACCGGCCCAGCCACCTTTGATTTTATCTTTTAATTGTTCCTTGCTTAATGTTATAGTCTTTGATGTTTGTGCAGTGGTGCACATCCAAAGAAACATGGAAACAATGGCAGGAATCTTTTTCATAATGAGTCATTATACATTTATGCTATCAAAACGGTCCACTTCTTTGCGATGGGGAGCAGATGCCTGCGCTCCCAATCTTGTAACGGAAATTGCCGCGGCTTTACAGGCAAATGCAACACCATCCTCTATACTTTTCCCCTCTGACAAAGCAACAACAAGAGCTCCGTTAAATACATCACCGGCTGCTGTTGTATCCACTACATTCACTTTATAACCAGTTACCATGCTCTGATTGTTTTCAAACGATACAAAAGCGCCTGACGCCCCCATGGTTATAATTACAGTTTCAATTCCTTTTTTGTGTAAAAATATGG
>JBIOGV010000293.1:0-4662 GCA_044448365.1 Chitinophagales bacterium | reverse complement strand
TTATTACCTCCGGTACAAAATCACGATCAATCAGCTCATTCATCGGTATCCGTTTTGTAAGAAGACCCATCTTTAATCCCATATCCTCTATCTGCTGAAGGTCTTCATCTGTAGGTGTCAGTTTCACATAACTCACACGGTGAGGATCTGCGGTCAATACATAATTAAGCACTTTCTCATCCTGGCGATAATAGGGTGCTACTAATTTCGCTGCCTCTGCACGGTGCGTTTCAGCCCATTCTCCTGACTCTGCAATACCACGCACAAGGTCCTGTACAATTTCCGGATGTTCTTTTATCAAGTCCTCATGAACAACTAATGCACAGGAAATGAAATCGGGCCAGATATCGCGGGCATAATAAAGAACACGTCCTATGCCATCAAGTTCCGCCTTTACACAAAAAGGTTCGCCAACAAAATAACCATCAATCGCACCAGATGCCAGCGAGGTCGGCATATCAGGCGGTGGCAATACAATAAATGTAATGTCTTCCGGTTTCATGCCATAATCTTCCATGAGTTTGTGAAAAACAAAATTCTGATTGCTGTACTCGCTGGGAATAGCCACTTTTTTACCTTTCAGATCTGCCAGGCTCCTGATGCTGCTATTCTTTCCGACGACAATTTCAGAACCATCACGATGACCGAGATAGCATATTTTAACCGGAACTCCCTGTTCACGAAGTTTCATCGCTAATGGCACGATCATGAAAGTTGCCTGCACTTGTTTTGCTTCAAGGGCGCTCACTACTGTCGGGAAATCGGAGAACATACGGGAATTGAAATTTGTATTTGTCTCTGTTGTTTTTGATGCAAAATCTGTAACCGGGCAAGTGAGATGACATGTTACTGGCAAATAACCTACAGTAAGTTCACGCAAGGCTTTTTTATTGGATCCATCATGTATTACATCACGGCTGGTAATATTACCGGTGCTGCTCCATGGACGATAGCGAAGCAATCCCAGCGCTGTGAGAACGATGATGACACCAATGATGAGACGTGTTACGGATAATTTCATAATATTTGATCCCAAATTTACTTCATACCTGTATTATTAGATGTCTGCAATCCAAGTTCATTTAAAATCTCTTTCATGGCTTCGATAACTGCATTGTCTGTAAGATCTCTTGGGCGCAATGCATCAATATGCAACTCACGGCAAATTGTAGCAGGGCGATTGGATAATACCAATACACGATCTGCCAGTTGAGCCGCTTCTTCAATATCGTGCGTAACAAATACCACTGTGCGTGGCCGCTTCTTCAGCAGGCGAACCAACTCATGCCTCATTCGAAGCCTTGTTTGGTAATCAAGTGAAGAGAATGGTTCATCCATGAGCAGTATATCCGAATCACCGGCAAGAACTCTTGCAAGTTCGACCCGCTGCCTCATGCCTCCTGATAACTGGTGTGGATAGTGATCTTCAAAACCTTCAAGGTGAATTAACTCAACCAGTTCACTCATTTCCTTTTCATGTTGTGCAGGATCTTTCATTGTACGTAACCCGATAGAAATATTTTCTGAAACAGTGAGCCAGGGAAAAAGACCATCCTGCTGATACACGGTGCGAATGATGCCTTCTTTTTTTATAGTTCCTGAAACCGGTTTAATATGACCGGACAATAAATTCAATATTGTTGTTTTGCCACAGCCGGAGGGGCCTACTAAAACTACCACTTCACCGGCGTTAACAATAAGACTCAGGTTATTCAGAACCGATACCGTTCCATAGCTATGCGAAACTTTTTCCAGCACCAGCCTGTTGGCAGAATGTTTATCGTTCATAACCCCAGCGTACATTAGGTAATTTTGTTAATTGTGCCAGTAGCCGATCTATACCCATGCCCAACAGACCGATGACGATCATATAACAAATAGCCGAATCAAGCCGCAGACCGTTGCGTGCCTCCCAGATACCATAACCCAATCCATCCTGGCAGCCTACCATTTCAGCAGCAACAATAACTACCCATGCAATCCCATAACTTACACGCAGCCCAGTGATCACCTGTGGTAACACAGCAGGAAAAGTTACTTTGGTGAGCAGCTCGATACCATGATAATTATAGTCCTGCGCCACACGGAAATAAATACTGGGGATAGTAGCCACGGCAGACATGGTCGCCAATGCAAGCGGGAAAAAAGTTGCCATAAATATGAGAAAGACAGCGGGCTTATCGCCGATATGAAACCATAGTATGGCAAACGGAATCCATGCAAGCGGTGAAAGAAAACGAAAAAAATTAATTACGGGTATAAAGGCCTGCCTTGCACGAAGATGCTGTCCCATCCATAGTCCGGCAGGAATACCTAAGAACGCAGAAAGCACAAACCCTACAGCAACTCTCCATAGTGAAGCAATGACATCATTGAATAAACGTCCTGCCAGTAGTTCTTGTCTGAAACTTTTTAATACGGAAGCCGGTGACGGCAATGCATATGCAGGAAACAGATTGATGTAAGAAATAAAATACCAGATCAACAAAAGACCAAGGATCACGATGATCGGTAATATAAAACGAAACCAGCCGCCGGATTTCCGACCTTCCGTCGATTTGTTCGTTACTGATCCCACCTTGTTTTCAGTTGTGCCCGGCTCCAGCATATCTTTTAAATTTCCCAATAATGAACTGATATATTTTATGCAAATTGAAAATAGGAAGAATATCCCAAATGATAAACGGGCATAATGCACTTCAGTAACTTTATGTTATTGCAGCCGGATGACTCAGGTTATCGGAAATTCAGGAAACAGGGTGACCGATTTCCCAATGAAGACCAAATGGATCAACAAGTCGGCCCAATCTCCAACCGTGACCTTCTCCTATTGGAAATACCTCGGATGAACCGGCTTCCAATGCTTTTTTAAATAGTGCATCAGGATTATCAACAGTTAGTATCATGCGGACAGTACCACCGCCAACCGGTTGAACATTTGCGTCGTTATTTTCAGAACCGCCGCCGCTTAACCAAAATTCAGCTCCATTTAGTGATAGTTTTACTATTAATCCATCCGGAGTTTCCAAACGATAGGTTTCAACGGCATCAAAAGCAGCTTTATAAAAGTTTGCTGCTTTTGCACCATTGGGAACAGTTAACCATGGTGTAATTGTGGTTTGAATCGAACTACTTCTTTGTATCATTAAGGATTGTTTTCGAAAAGTAAATTTTACAATTTGCAAGTGAATTTAGGCCATTAGCCAAAGTTGTCACGAACCACCTTGCTGTTGAAAAGACCAAAAATGGCAAAGGCAAGATTTGATTGTCATATGTTGTTTATAAAGCTAACTGATAAGAAATTGGAGTTGGTGAAATCATTCAATAACATTCAATTTCAGAAACAGCTACTTGTTTTAGTTCATGTTTAAAATTTATCCTGAATCGGGATGTGATTATCTTATCGTAAACTATCACGTTTTCTGAATTGCCCACTGGGTTGAGTGGTTTCTGTTCCTGAATTTTTACAGGGAGCCATTTACCATCCTTTTGAAATTCTATCCCAATGCTATCCGGAGGTTCAAAGGTTTTATGATCGGCGAAAAAAGAAATCTTTACACTTGAAATCTCGTGAGGCTTGCCAAAATCAATAGCGTACCAGTCATTCTTTGATGCAGAGCCAAGAGTTGTCCACCTGTTTGTTATTTCAGAAAAATACCAGGTTCTCCCATCAATAGCCTGGTAAAGCGACGTGTCGGGCACCGAGTTTATGGACGCAGATGGAAGAGGATAGCCACTATGTGAAAGATTTAAGGCTCGGTCAACAGGTTGTTTGGCAGTATGGATGACAACGGGTGTCCCAACAATAATTTCATTTCTATTCTGTCGTTGCAGTAGTGAGGTTTTCTTTCCGTCAACAAATACACTCAGGCCTTTCCCTAATTTGTATTTGCTGCCATCTTTGTCATATACTACGGTTAACTTATGGCCGTGATACAATACATCATCCAAACAAAAATACTGAATAGAATTATCGACAAGAGGATTAATAACGAGCGTGTCTCCCTCAGAGGGCCGAATGCCGCAAAGTCCTGTAATGATTAGATTATTGTACGAAGAATGATTATAGTGATTGCTCCAGTAATAGTACACAATCGGTCCGCCCAGGTTCGGATCATAATCTTCAACAAGATCTAATTTGCCATTTGGAAGATAATGTTGTTGAGTATACAATCTCAGAAGTTTTATGTAATCGGATGATGTGATACTATCCTGATTATAATCGTTAAGCAGGTTGGCCATGGCTGTGATGACCTGGCTTGTTTGATAAGGCCAACTCGGGCCATTCCATTGGCTTCCCCGCTGTCCCATGTACAGTACAAATTGTTTAAAATAATATTGATAAGAGGGCTCATTGGTACGCAACCCAAATTGACCGAGCAGTTGCGCTGTGTCTGTTACATGCTTCCAGGCTGAATTATATATTTGTGAATCAGCAGGCAGATCAAAATACCAGGGAATAAGCCCGGCCAGTTCACGACCCCGGATAAAATTCCAGTAATGAACGAACTGGTTATCTACTTTGAACCTGTCAGTGAAATGTTGCAATGAATCATTCCATAAATTTTGTTCCACATTTGCTTTTAAGCTGGCCGCTTTTTGAAAATATTCTTTACTCATTATTGTATTACCTTTTAATGCGGCAATGTGTCCAATAGCCAT
>JBIOGV010000292.1:0-4686 GCA_044448365.1 Chitinophagales bacterium | reverse complement strand
TTGTTGACGGAACGAGAGATTCCTTAACCGGTATTATGGAAAGACAGGTTTCTTATCCTGATTTGAATGGAGGTGATCCAAGTTATGAGATACCGACACACCAGGAACAAAAATCATACACTCCTTTTGTGATTGATCAGAGAATAAGGCACACTAAAATTGTTTGGGATAATAATATCGCCATTGGCAGTGGCAGGCTCACCGGGATTTTTTCATGGCAAAAAAACCAGCGGCAGGAGGCAAATGATCCCACTATTCCTGATACACCTGATATGTATTATTCCTCCAATGCAGTAACCTATGATGTACGATACCTGTCACAACAAATAGGAGGATTTAATATTTCAGGTGGTGTGAATGGAGTTTACCAGTCATCGCAGAGTCTGGGAACCTTGTTGCTTATTCCCAATTATAGATTTTTCCAAATAGGCGCTTTTGCTATTGCCAATCAAACGATAGGTAATCTTAATCTTACCGGGGGTATCCGGTATGATACCAGGACTTTTAATGGTCTTGATCATTGGGTAGATTCAACCACGCAGGTCCCGGTAAGTCCGAATGCAACTGATGGTATTCATGAGTTCGTTGGATTTACTTCACATTTCAATGGGTTATCATTCAGTGCCGGCGGGACATATAATTTTTCAAACGGAGTATATGTAAAAGCAAATATTGCCCGTGGATGGCGAGCTCCCAATGTGGCTGAATGTGCAGCCAATGGCGTGCATGATGGAACAGTTGTTTACGAGATTGGGGATCATTCACTAAAATCAGAATCCAGTCTTGAAGAAGATTTGACTTTCGGAGTTAATTCGAAAGATGTTAATCTTGAAATCAATGCATTCAATAACACCATATCCGATTTTATTTATGCAAGGGGATTAGAAAGTGTTTTTGGCGGAGATTCGATCAACAATTCACTCAATGCCGCAGGATTAGGAGCAGCACCTGTTTACAAATTTACCCAGGGGAAAGCACAGTTATATGGTGGTGAACTTGCATTCACCCTTCATCCATCTGCTCTGCAATGGATAGAATTCAATTCTACGCTGAGCATGGTATTTGGGGGATTAAAAAATGTAACGGATTCTGTAAAGTCCTTGCCATTTGTTCCTCCAACAAGGATTACAGCAGATGTCAGTTTCCCTCTTAAATCCCTTAGCAGCAAAATAAAAAATGCATACCTGAAATTTGGTTTATTGGATTGCTTCGAACAAAAGAAAATCTATTTGCAATATGCGATCTACAACGGGTTGAATACAGCACTCACTCCTTACGAATATGCTGCGAGCACATCGGCAACGAAAGGTTATGTTTTATTTAATGCAGGCGCCGGTGGCGATATTCTTTCGAATGGTAAAACTATTTTCCAATTGTTTATCATTTGCAATAATCTTTTCAACACTGCTTACATGGACTATATGAGCCGGTTCAAATATTTGCCGGTAAATTATACAACAGGGAGAGTAGGCGTGTTTAATATGGGAAGGAATTTTTCTGTCAAAATCCTCGTACAGCTGAATTTTACAACAGAACGGAAAGAAAAAAATATCAAATAGGAATTTTGAGTCTTGAGATAAAAAGAAAATCCCTGCTTCTTCCATTTTGTGAGGCAGGGATTTTTTTGGATCATTCAATACATGTAGAAATGTTTTGAATTGAGGGATGAACTATTATTTCTCAACTTTCAACTATCATCTATTCTGATATCCATTTAATACAAACAGGTTTGCCCACTTTTATTCTTTTTCCTGAATCGGTAAGCAGACCGGTATTCTTATCAACTTTAAAAATCACGATCTCATCGTTGTTTTCATTGCCTACTAACAAAAAGTTTCCGGATGGATCAAAATTAAAATTGCGTGGCGTTCTGCCTAGTGTGGATTGATGTCCGCCCAGTGTAAGCATTCCTGTTTGCTGATCGATTTTGAAAATAGCAATTGTATTGGAGGCGTCCCTGTTGGAAGCGTATAAGAAATTACCGTCAGGAGAAACATGGATGTCAGCGCTGCCAATAGCTCCCTTATACCCGGCTGGTAAGGATGAAATAGTTTGAATCAATTTAAGATTGCCGTTTGTATATTGATAAGCCGAAACAATTCCTGCCATTTCTTCTATTAAATAAGCATATTTATTATTAGGGTGGAATGTAAGATGTCTTGGGCCTGTTCCAGGATCAGTACTGACAGACGCTGGCTTCGCTTCTTCAAGGGTTCCTTTTTTTCTATTAAAAGAATAGATCATTACTTTATCCAGTCCAAGATCGGTGGCAAATAAATATTTATTATCTTTTGAAAAAATGGTGCAATGTACATGAGGGCCTTCCTGTCTTTCCTTGTCCACACTTTTCCCCTTGTGTTGGATACTGAATCCCGTTGATCCAAGTCCACCATCTCTACTAACCGGAAAAACAGATAAACTTCCGCTTGTATAGTTGGCGACAGCAACCCATTTCCCGGTTTTATCCACGGATACATAACAGGGATCATCACCACCCGACGGTTCTGCGTTGATAAATGAAAGCTTGCCGTCATTTTTATTGAATGAAAATGCAGCAATCTTTCCTCCAGTGCCATTATTAGCAACTTCATTCACTGCATACACATATTTTTCGTCAGGGGAAACAGCGAGGAAAGAAGGATTAACCGTTTTGATCATACTCACTGAATCAAAATCACCAGTGTCACTATTAAAGTGATAAATATAAATTCCTTCACTCTTACCACCTGTGTAAGTGCCGACGATAAGATAATTTTTTTTCTGGGCATAGATATTAAAATGAACCATTGCCAGGGATAACAACAAAATAAATTTTTTCATACCCGAATTTATGGTAATTCTTAATTCAAGACAGATTTAGGTTAGACAGAATCACAAAGCTATTCTTCAGATTAGTTTTAAACTTTTGCGATAAGCAGATTTTCCTGATTCAATTCGTTTTTCCGGCCCTTGCGTCAAAATATCTTGATGCAAATTGTATGAAGTACGGCCAGTTGGGCCCGGTTGTATGGCCACCACTGTGTTGCCTGAAAGCAATATCACCATTGATCAATGTGGTTTCGATCGGTGGAAACTCTGTCATTCCAAGATCCTTTTTCCCAAGTAATTTGTATACCGGCCCCGCATAAACTCCACCGAGAAACATTCCTTTTGCATCGACCCAGTTGCCCTCAACTTTTGGAGAACCTGAGCTTATAAAAACGGGACGCGGTGCGCATAAAGCTATCAGTTCATGAGCATCAACAGGCAGATCGTTTGATATCAGCGGTCCGGCATATTTAATAAAGTTACCCACGAACCAATGGTATTCACCGGATGATGCAAGATTTTCCACCTGCTCGCCAAAAACACGGCGTAGAATTTTAGTTCCCCCGGCGCCCGATGAACCAATAAAACCAATTGCAAAGCGCGGTTCATAAGCCATTGTAACAATGGCTGCTTTTCCATAGCGTGAGAGTCCCTCAATGCCTACATGCTTTGCATCAACATTTTTATCGGTCTCAAAATAATCCAATGCACGACTGGCACCCCATGCCCACGCACGCAGTGTTCCCCAATCATCTGGTTTACGATATTGTCCTTTATTCACCAAACCAATAATGCCCTTGGTTAAACCGGCACCGTTATCCGCCTGGTAACTTGCAGGAACCAGTATGGCATAACCCCAACCTTTCGCAAGCAATTGTTGTTGCCAGGTAGGCGCAGGATTTGATGATGTATCACGCGGAAAAATAAACCCGGGAGGAAATACGAAACCAAATTCCATGATCACCGGCACAGGATTTTTTGCATCAGCAGGAGTGGAGAGAGTGAGATCGATATTTACATTAATGGAAGGATAAGATGAGTTATCGACATGTCCGATTAATTTCTTTGTATGCACTTTAAAGTTTCCATTTATCTCCATGGTGTCTTTTACTATTTCCCATTTCACCTTCGGTGTATTCTTCGGAGCCTGCCCATAAATCTCCTTGTCAAAATCTTCAACGATCTCTGGCCTGCGCTTATTCCACCAGGTCTTTGCAGCGGTAACTTTTTCCCCGTTCTTCAATACCAGGGGATCAGGCAATGCAGTATAAGGTGAGGCTTTTGACTCATCAATGTTCGCAGCATTCGGCGATTGAGGATTTCCGGAAGGCCCGGACCTTGTTGAACTGATGTTCAGTTGACCCAGCATATTTGAATAATCCAGCTGGGTGATTTTATTAATGCTGTCGCGACGAATACTATCGGCGGGAGAGAGACGGAATTGCGAATAGCAACTCAAATTTAGAAGCACGATGCTAAAAAATAATTCCGTTATTTTTTTCATTGAATGAATTTTAAAATATTGTTTGTTTTAGTATGTGTACATTTTTACATGCTGAATACTGTATTCATTAATGGGTATTCTCACATGTCTCCCCTGGTGGTCCTGGTCACCATTCATCCGGCGCCCGGCAATCCATTTTTCATGTATAAACCTGCCTTCATCTATACTTATGAACCCAGCCTTTTTTCCATCAGCCATTGATTCAAACACAACAACAACACCTGTTCCTGCCACATAAAATTCATCCGGTGCAACAGAGATAACGATGCAACCCGACAGCGGCCATGAATCGTTTTTAGAATCCGGAGACCATCCAAGTGTGTATTCGTGTTTTACAGTTAAACGGTAGTTGCCCATAGTAACGATCTGCGGCA
>JBIOGV010000291.1:0-4697 GCA_044448365.1 Chitinophagales bacterium | reverse complement strand
CCAGGACATAGCCGTGATAGAGTTGGAAAAAACCGGTGATACTACTGCAACTTTACAAATTGTGGGCGATAAAGATATTTATGGTGAAGAGGTTATTGCGGAACCGAATGGAGGAGGAGATGGAGCATTCAACAATTCCGAAACCGATAATTATGCTGTTCATGGTCCAAACACCGGGTATAATTTCCAGGCTCCCGGAATTTTTGTAAATGTATGGTTCTGGCCTTGCGTACGCTTTGTTTATGTTCCTAACTATGTTGTTTGGTATTCACCCTGGAGATGGGGCTATTATCCCGGATGGTGGAGGCCATGGAGACCGTTCGGTTGGTACATGTGGCATCCTTTCCATTATGGTTATGAACGCCATTTCGCGATCGTTACGGAACATCGTTTATTGGTTGCACACAGAATTTATACACCGTTAAGGATTTCATCAGTTACGGTGAGAACACGTAACCAGACTGTAGTTAATAATTACAGGGTAACAAGAACAAAAACTACCTATACCGGTCCCCGGGGAAATAAATTTGAGAAGACAACAACTACGGTCAAAGATCGCAGAGAAAAGACGAGAACAAAATCGACAAGGGTAAGAGAAAGAAGAAGAAACCGTTAACATCTATATTAAAAATTTCAGTTACGGTTTTTGAATAGTAAATCTTCAGTTTGGTTGGACAAATGGTAGTGATCAGTATGAAAATATTTTCACGCAAAGAAACGCAACGAATTCAAAAGAGCTTAGCGACTTTACGAGAAATTAAACCGGCACACTGCCGGAGAAACCAATTTATCCTGCGTTTCCCTATTGCGCTTACCTTTGCATTCCTCAATCTCCGTTGAGACCAAATTAAAATTATAAACACCACTAAAATGAAAAGTTTAAAACATTCTTTGCTATTGACTGCAGTTCTATTCATTTCTGCCTTTTTATATGCACAATCGATAGATGAAATTATTGCCAAACATATTGATGCTGTTGGCGGAAAGGAAAAATTGAGTGGCATAACATCTGTACATATGGATCATACCGCTCAGGTGATGGGAACCGATGCGCCAAGTACAACAGTGGTTTTAAATGGAAAAGGTTTTCGGAATGAATCAGAATTCAATGGCCAAAAAGTTGTAAGAGTTTATACAGACAAAAGTGGGTGGTCGATCAATCCATTTGCAGGCAGCGACGATCCGCAGGCTATGCCCGATGAGCAATACAAAGCAGGCGAAGATGAGATCTATGTGGAACCATTTTTTAATTATGCAGAACGTGGAAGCAAGGCTGAATTACAGGGCCAGGAAAAAGTAGGGAATGTAAATGCATTTAAAATTAAACTTACCAATAAAGACAGCTCTTCAACCACATATTATATCGATCCTTCCACATTTTATGTGATACAGGTTGTTTCATCCACTGTCATGATGGGCCAGCAAATGGAAGTAAGGTCAACCTTGTCTGACTATAAAAAAACGGATTATGGATTGGTAGTGCCTCAGACGATCGAGGTAAGTATCGGTGATCAGTTTACCATGACTTCAAAACTAAACAAGGTCGAAGTCAATCAACCGGTAGATCCGTCTATTTTCGAAATGAAAAAATAAAGGAATTAGTTACGGAAATATTCATCTTTCATTCAGTATTTTCTTTGATTCGCTCAAGATAAATTCTACAGGTTATATCGTGGTGCTGGCACTATGAACAAGATTTCTTTCAACCCTGCCCGGATATTGTTGCAAGGCTTTTTCCAGGCAATCCATTGCGGAGTTGATCGATTCAAGATTTAGTACATAAGCAAGCCTGACCTCATTCTTACCCAAACCTTCGGTGCCATAAAAACCGGTTGCGGGTGCCAGCATTACTGTTTGATTATTGTAAGAAAAAGATTCAAGCAGCCATTGGCAAAACCTGTCACTGTCATCAATCGGCAATCTTGCCATTGCATAAAATGCACCGCCGGGATTCGGACAAAAAACTTCCGGCATTGCATTCAGCCGTTTCACCAGCAGATCGCGGCGGGCCAAATATTCCGCCTTAGGTTCGTCAAAATAATGATCGGGCAGATCAACAGCCGCTTCACCTAAAATCTGTGCAAGTCCCGGAGGGCTTAATCTTGCCTGAGCAAATTTCATAGCTGCCTCATAAACCGTTTTATTTTTTGTAACAAGAGCCCCCAATCTTGCACCACATGCGCTGTAGCGTTTACTGATCGTATCCATCAGCACTACATTTTCTTCGGCTCCCTGCAAATGCATGGCACTGATACATTCTCCATCATAACAAAATTCACGGTAAGCCTCGTCACTGAAAAGATACAGATCATGCCTGAGACAGATATTTTTCAATGCTTCCATTTCACTGCGGCTGTATAAATAGCCGGTAGGATTGTTTGGATTGCAGATAATGATCGCTTTTGTTTTCGGCGTAATCAGTTTTTCAAAATCTTCTATTGGTGGTAATGCAAAACTATTTTCAATATGAGATGTAACCGGAACCACTTTCACTCCTGCCGCCACTGCAAATCCATTATAGTTTGCATAGAAAGGCTCAGGAATAATTACTTCATCACCGGGATCAAAACAGGTAAAAAATCCAAACATGATCGCTTCGCTTCCCCCGGTAGTGATGATGATCTGGTCGTAGTTGATGTTGATGCCAATTTTTTTATAATAGCTCACCAGCTTACGCCGGTAGCTTTCATTCCCTGCACTATGACTATACTCAAGCACTTTAATATCTGCTTTACGAACGGCATCCAATATTGCAGGCGGAGTTTCAATATCAGGCTGACCAATATTAAGATGAAAAACTTTGATGCCTCTTTTCTTAGCGGCTTCCGCAAAAGGAACCAGTTTGCGAATGGGAGAGGGTGGCATTACCTGGCCGCGATTTGAAATCTTTAGCATCTTCAAAGTTACTAATGCATCGCGACAAACGATTCTTCCGTATTTAGTAAACTGGTTTTTCTTTTTGCGTAATGGTTGCCTGTTTTTTATTTCAATGTTTGCAAAAAATAAAACTCTTATGAAATATTTAGGCATGGCTTTTATTTTATTGCCCGGAACTTTAATGGCCCAGGACCGTGTATTCGCTTATACGTATCAAACAAATATTCTGAACAAAGGAAGTTTTGATTTGGAATTTCAAAACACTTTGAGAACAGGAAAACTGGGAGCTTATAGCCCGTATATTTTTGGTCAACACCTTGATCAGCGTCTTGAATTGGAATTCGGACTGGGCAAGAATGTACAAACATCTTTTTATTTCAACTCAGAGCTTTTTCACTTTGCAGATACTTCTTCTTCGGATGTGCAGCAGGAATTGGCGATCAGCTTCAGTAATGAATGGAAATGGAAATTTTCTGATCCTGTGGCAAACAGGGTCGGGGCAGCACTCTACGCGGAATTGGAGTTTGGCGGAAGCAATGTTGAATTAGAAGGAAAACTGATTTTAGATAAACAATTACAAAAAGAGCTGTTTGCAATGAATCTTGTTGGCAGGTATGAAGTAGAAAAGGAAATTACCAGGACCGGCAATGTTTCGAAAGCAGCGTGGACTCACAATTCACCAGTTGAATTGGATTTTGCCTATATGCATTTCCCTAAACCGGGAATTGGATTCGGCGCTGAACTACGAAACGTAAGCGACATTACAAAAGAAGATGGATGGATGAATTCTGTTTGGTTTGCAGGCCCTGCTTTTCATGCAACCATTGGAAGATGTTTCGTTAATATTTCAGCTTTGCCGCAACTATGGAATATGCATAAAACTAAGGTCGCGCCGGGCAAAAGAGATCTGAATGATTTTGAAGCGACCGAATTTCGTGTACTTGCAGGATATAGTTTCTAATGAAAAAAAGGATCAGTATATTATTTTCCATTATTTTTTGTTGCATAATATTTAGCTGCAGCCGGCAATTATATACACCTTCTTCGGCTGATGCAGCAAAACACGACGAGCTTTTACAGGGAAGAAAATTATATGTCAATCATTGTAGCGGCTGTCACAATCTTTATTTACCAAAAGAGTACAATGCTGATCAATGGAAAAAAAATATTGACGAAATGCAGGAGAAAGCAAGGATCAGCGATAAAGAAAAACAACTTATTTATCAGTATATAACCTTTCAGCACTGATCCGGGAAATCGCAAAGGGGTCAAAAAAAATTAAGTGGCTCAATTTATTTTCTTTCTCCTGCGAGTCTCTGTGTTTCTCTTTGCGCTCTATGACTCCGTGGCAAAAATTACCACAGAATCACGGAGTACGAAATGATCAATCACGATATTGAAAAATTTTCGAACCTGGAATAACCTAAAAAAATAAGCCCCCCTGTAGAAACAGCGGGACTTAAGTAATGGTTCTGATTAAGCTCTTAATTATTCATATAGTTAGCAGTGTTTTGGTTATTGATTTTTTTAACTACTGCTATTTTTATACTTATCCCGGGTTTATTAACGGCTACCTCTTTTTTACTATGGATTTGCGCCAAAGTAGGAGCAACGACTAAAGATACAATAGACATTAGTTTTATCAAAATATTCATCGAAGGGCCTGAAGTATCTTTAAACGGATCGCCAACAGTATCTCCTGTTACCGATGCCTTGTGTGGTTCGGATCCTTTGTAATACATCTGGCCATTAATTTCAACACCTTTTTCAAAACTTTTCTTTGCATTATCCCAGGCGCCACCGGCATTATTCTGAAACAT
>JBIOGV010000290.1:0-4702 GCA_044448365.1 Chitinophagales bacterium | reverse complement strand
CGGATCGAGGTGAATGCATTGAACCTGCCGGTTAATGACTCCTGCGATCAACTCCTGTAATTTCTTATCCTTTTTTAATAAAGACAGGTATGGCCAGACCTGTGCACTGCTGTCACGAAGCCACATGGCATCAATGTCACCGGTTATTACATAAGTATCCGGCCGACCATTCTGTATTGAAAAATCAACAGTAGTATCTAATGTATTGGGAAAACAATTTTCAAATAACCAGGCCAGTTCTTTGTTCTTAAGACCGGATTTTATTTCAGTGATCAGTGCTTCAACCGCACTGCTTGTAAAATGCCTGTCGGCAACAGGCGGGCGTTTTGATTCAAAATCAAAAAATGTATTTGCAAAAATATTCCTTGGGTTTATCATTAAGCCGGCTGTTAGAGCTGCAGAAGTTCTTATGAATGTTTTGCGATCGGTCATGACTAAAACTTTATTGTAGGCAATTTTTCTTATTATTTTATAACTGATGAAGGCCTGCTGCCCGGGCTTACTCCCCATGTTTTCGATGGTTGATTTCCCATTGTAATATTCAATTCTCCACCTGCCATGATATCTTTATATAGTATACAGGATTTCAAATATGTTTCCCCGTTAAGGTTGATGTCCTGTATATATTTATTCTCCCTGCTGTTGTTCTTTACAGTTATGTGAAATATTTTTCCATTGGTTAATGTAAGGATCGCTTCATTCATCACCGGGCTTCCAAATACAAATTCACCATTTGAAGGATTTACCTGGTAAAACCCTAATGAAGAAAGCACACACCATGCCGACATCTGACCAACATCTTCATTGCCGCACAGACCTTCGGGTTTATCAGTATAAAAGCTATCCAGGATGAATCTTATTTTATCAGCAGTTTTCCAGGGCTGACCTACATAATTATATAAATAGGCGATATGATGGCTCGGTTCGTTTCCGTGCGCATATTGACCGATCAAACCTGAAATATCAGGAGGGGCTTCATTGCCAAGATTTCCCTGCACGACAAAAAAAGAATCCAGCTTTTCGCTAAACGATTTTTCACCTCCAAACAAATCAATCAGTCCTTCTACATCCTGTGGCACCAGCCAGGTATATTGCCAGGCGTTTCCTTCGGAATAATCATGCTTTATTTCTCCCGCTGAAAATGGATTAAAAGGAGTTCGCCAATTTTTTTCAGAAACTTTTCCGCGCATGAATTTTGTCGTGGTATCAAAATAATTGCGATAATAATTTGCCCGCTTACTGAAGTATTCATAGTCTGCAGTCTTGCCCATTCTCCTTGCGATTTGTGCGATTCCCCAATCAGCAATTGCGTATTCAAGGCCTATTGCTACAGATTCCTCTACACTGTCTGCAGGAATAAAGCCGTATTTCTTTACATAATGCAATCCTCTTTCATCCTGCATAGCCGTTGTTTTTACAGCTTCCCAGGCAAGTGTTGTGTCAAAACCACGAAAACCTTTCAAATATGCATCGGCTACCACCTGTACGGCACTGTAGCCAGGCATTGTATTCGTTTCATTACCCATCAGGTGCCATACCGGGAGTTTTCCCTGTTGCTGAAAAATCGCGAGCATCGAATTGATCATATCATTTACCCGTTCTGCCTGGAAAATTGTGTAAAGCGGATGAGCTCCGCGATAGGTATCCCATAAGGAAAAGGTTGTAAGGTTTGTAAACGGGGCATTTTGATGCACAAGCTTATCTGTTCCCCTGTAATCACCATTTTGATCATTAAAAATTGAAGGAGCGATCATGGTATGATATAATGCCGTATAAAATGTCCGGAGACGGGCAGTATCATCAGTAACCACTTTTATTTTATTCAATTCCTTATTCCATGCCGCACCTGCTTTTTTTACAACATCATCAAAATTCCAGCCCGGAATTTCAGATTGTATATTTTTCATTGCATTCTCAATACTCACGGGTGATATCCCGACTTTTACTTTTATTTTTTCATCCTTTATGGTAGAAAATAAAGCGACCCCTTTTGTTTTCACGCATGCAAGGGAATCGCCTTTCTGTAAAGATGTACTGTCATAAACCATGAACTTTTTGATTGGGTTTGAAAAAATCGCCGTAAAAAATATGCGCTGATCGTTTGCCCAACCTTTTGAAAAGCGATACCCGGATACTGTTGTATCATTTATCATTTTTAAAAATGTGCTGACGGGGCTATCCCAACCTATTCCTGTTTCGAGGTCAATAATAATTTTTGAATCATCGGAAGCAGGAAAACTATATTGATGAAAACCGACTCTTTCTGTGGCAGTAAGTTCAGCTTTGATAGCATATCGTTTCAGATAAACTGAATAATAGCCGGGGACTGCTTTTTCATCGTTGTGTGAAAAAAGAGAAAAATAACCACTTCCCGGCTTACCGGCCACACCTTTGGCTATCGTTATATTTCCGACTGCTGGCATGAAGCATATATCTCCCAGGTCACCAACACCTGTACCGCTAAGATGCGTGTGGGAAAAACCAATGATCGTGGAATCAGAATAATGATACCCCGAACACCAATCCCATCCTTCTGATAAATTCACCGGGCCTAATTGCACAGCGCCAAAAGGAACATTTGCACCGAGAAAAACATGGCCGTGAAGACCTGTCCCGATAAAAGGATCAACCCATTGGGTAAGATTCAATTCATCTTTTAAAGGATCAATTCTCTTATTCTCATTACAACAGTATAGCATAAAGCTTAAGCAAAAAAGGACAAGTTTTCCGGAAGGAAAGAAAGATTTATTATTCAGATAGTTCATAAAAAGGATTTAAAAAATATCTGTGAAGGAAACAGATTTTTTACAAAGATTTTATGATGGAGAACAATATTCAAAAAATAATTCTTCAATTTACTCTTATTTGACCGGGGTTCTTATTTTTGTACATCTGTTTAAAATGAAGCAAGATTCTTCAATACGGTATTTTTATCTGCGCAATTTTTTTCTCGTTAGCCTTTATGCATTATTTTTTTTCGTTGAGCTATTACATAATTTTAGCACTGATGTAATTATTTTTTATGATGGTAAACCTCAGGCTCATCATTCAGTTACAAAATTCAATCAATCCGGTGAGCACGTTAAATTCAGTTTTCGTTTAAATAAAAGGTTTCAGCCATCATTCATTCCGTCTGGCTTTATTTTTACGCCCAGGCCTTTCGTTGAATATACTCATCACAATTATCCCGGTAGCTGTTCCAATGAATCCCTCTTTGATATTTTTCTTTTAACACAGTCTCTGCGAGCGCCGCCCGTTGTTTAAATACTTTTATAAACAACATTTTTCAATCAACATTTCAGGCTATGTATGTTTTCTGTCAAAGAAGATATGCTGTATTCATAATAGTGTTATTATTTCCATTCATTGTTTCGGCTCAATCAAAACGATATTCATTAAACGAATTGATTGATTCTGCTGAGCGTCGTTTGCCATTGCTCATGGAAAAAAAGGCAATAGTGAATAGTTATAAAGCAATGATCACGGATACCCGGCACTCATATCTTCCCCAGTTAAAAGTAAATGACCAGGTCAATGTAGGCTCAGATAACTCGCTTGCCGGTGGCTATTTGCCATTGGGGGTTAATATTTCTGTTTCTTCCGGGGTTCGCGGTGAAAATGAATACCAGCCGGTAACAGGAAATATTGCTGTATTGTATAGCGAATATGAATTGGCCGATTTTGGGCTAAAAACTGCAAAAATCAATAATGCAGTAGCAAATGCCGATGCCCAGGAAGCAGACCTGCAAAGGATTTTGTATGAAACGAAAGTGGAAATAAGCAGGTTGTACTTTAATTTATTAAAAGATGAATACCGGTTGAACGCAGATCGTGAGAATATAATGCGGTATGAAGATATCTACTCTGTTATAAAAGCTTTTGCAGTGAGCGGAATAAGACCGGGTTCTGATACTTCACTATCAAAAGCGGAATTGTCAAAGGCAGTAATAAACTTTAATCAAACCGCAGGTGATCTCAATTTGCTGAAACAACAATTAGCTTATTGGTCTGGTTTGAATGCAAACCAAATTCAAACCGATACTTCAGCATTACATTCTTTCAATAATTTTCAAACTATTGTTGATATTCCTGTTGACACCATTCATCATCCACTCATCGATTTTTATTTGAAACAAAAACAGGTATTTGTTTCGGATGAAAGACTGATAAGTAAAAGTTATTTACCTAAGATCTTACTGGCCGGAAGTTCATGGGCAAGAGGCTCGGGCATACAATATGATGATAAGTATAAATCTTTTTTGAGTGGTTTAGGGTACCAGCGATATAATTATATGGCAGGTATTGCTGTGACGTATGATCTGTTCAATGGGATTCACAGGAGAGACAAGCTTGCAATCAGCCGCCTTCAAACCCAGGCGAGTGATTATGCATTACGCCAGGAAGAATTATCGTTAAACAATGCGTCGCTGCAGGCAAACAATGCTTTGCAGACAGCAGAAAACAATTTAAAAGAATTGCCTGTTCAGTTGCAATCTGCTACGGATGTTTATCAGCAGAAAATAGCCCAATACAAAGCCGGGCTGATTAATTTAATTGATCTGACCAATGCAAGTTTCGTTTTATATCGTTCGCAAACGGATTATATCGAAACACTGGGCGATTGGTATCTCGCGAAGCTTGATAAAGCTGCGGCTACAGGGAATCTTGATTCATTCATTCAATCAATAAAATAGTTTATGGT
>JBIOGV010000289.1:0-4703 GCA_044448365.1 Chitinophagales bacterium | reverse complement strand
GAATTACCCAGTAAATGAACATCATTGTATTCCCTGGCTTCAATAAATCTGTGTACAAATCTTGCCAACCCACTTACAGAAGTGTGTAATATATCCAACTCAAACAAAGGCAAAATCGGCACTACCACTTTATTGTGATGCCGAAAATATTCTATCAGGTCTGTAAAGTTGCTTAAGGCGCCAAATAATCCATGTAACAGAACCAATGGTTCACCCTCACCTTCTTCTATAAACCTGAACTTATCCTGTTGCCTGATGTTATATTCCATCGTAATTAGATCTGAATGTATCCTAATCGCTAAAATAATTGATTTGCTGCAAATAAAATACCCTTTGTGGAGTTCACAGTTTTGGTTTTATACTCCACAAATATACTGGCAGGAAGGTTTTTTGCTGAAGAATATTATAATCGGCAGCAATTAGCTTTGAAATTAATACATTATTACCCCGCAACAGATATTTTTTCAGATAAACCGCTAAAAAATCGTTCAAGTTCTGCAAACATATTTTTAAAAAAGGGAATTATGGCAGCAAGACCATCTATTGCTTTAGGTCCCCAGGGTTCAATAAAAGGGTATGTCAGGGATGCACGAATAGTTTCCGGCTTTATGATTTTTATTTGCCCGGCATAAAAGAGAAGAATGCTAAAAACGGTTGTATAAATAGCTATGTATAAGATGATTCCTCCTAATCTGTTGACCCAGCCGAGCAAAACTGTTTCGGTAAGTCTCTGAATTGCCCTCGCGCCTAACCGGACCAATAAAACAACAACAATAAAAACAACAACAAATGAGATAATGGGCAACCATTTGTCTGATATTTTTACCGAATGGCCAATATGCTTTGCTACCGCTGCAGATAATTTAAGTGCCGCAGCTAAACCAATAATAATGGCAATAAAAGAAAAAACCGCAACAATAAACCCGCGCCGATAGCCCTGGATCAAAGCCAATACCAGCAGCACCGCAAATATGAAATCAATGATCATAAATGGTTTTCTGTTTCAACGTCTATAGATCTGATGTTATGATGCAAGTTATGTTAAACCCAAAAATTACTGATTCAGCAATTCTTTCACGGTCGCAGAAATTGTCCTGCCATCTGCTTTGCCCGATAATTTTTTTGTTGCTATCCCCATTACCTTTCCCATATCAGCGGGTGATGTAGCCCCCGTTTCAGCAATAATTTTTTTTATTTCATTCTGCAATTCTCCGGCAGACAATTGTTTTGGCAAAAATTTTTCGATTATTTCAATTTCCTCTTGTTCTTTTTGGGCGAGATCGGCCCGGTTTTGTTGTTGATAAATCTCTAAAGAATCTTTGCGCTGTTTCACCAGTTTTTGCAGGAGTTTTATTTCATCATCCTCCTTCAATGCTCCGGAAGCACCTTCTGAAGTTTTTGCCAAAAGAATGGCAGCTTTTATTGCTCTCAGTCCACGTAGGCCTTTTTCATCTTTTGCAAGCATGGCTGTTTTCAGATCAGCCATAATTTTTTGTTCAAGACTCATGGTTTATCTTTTCGTTAAAGGTTCAATGAAAATTTTTTCTAAGAAGATTTATTTTCTTTTAATTGCCCGGATCTGAATTTATTATAAAAATCTGCAGCAAATTTTTTCATGTCACTGACTATTTGATCGTGTTTTGTTGCGCGGCCGAAAGTGTCTGCCATCGTCATAATCGTCTGGTAAAAAAAATCAGTCATTTCATCTACCATCATATCCTTTGTCCAAAGATCGATTCGAAGTGCTGTCTTTTCACTACCATCCCAAAATGAAAGCATCATTGCCTTTGCCTTTTGTACATTCTTTGCCGTTGAATCTGAAGCATTCCAGCTAATGGATTCAGGTACCCGGCTTTCATCCATCTGAACATCAATTATTATTTTTGACTGACTCATAAATGATCAACTTGAACTTCAAAGATAATTAATCAGCCAACTGCTTTTAAGATACTTTGCCATAATAACTCAGCCGTTTTTGGCCACGAATATTCCGATGCAATTGATTTTCCCTTATCAATTAATTGTTTTCTTAGATTTTCATCCTTATAAATGAGCATCATTTTGTCTGCGAGGTCTTCAAAATTTTTTGCATCTGCATACAAAGCAGCATCCCCGGCTATTTCCTGCATAGAAGAGCCGGAAGAAGTGATCACAGGCACATTACATTTCATGGCTTCAAGAACAGGAACGCCAAAGCCTTCAAACAATGAAGGGTATACAAGGGCATATGAAGAACCTGTTATTTTTACCAATTCTTCTTCTGCTAAATATCCTAACAGCATCACATCATGCCTGTATTTATATTTTTTTAGGTCCAGGATAAAGGAATCATATTTCCAAGCAAGCCTGCCTGCCAGTACCAATTTTATATTGCTTTTTTGCCTCTTTTTAAAAATGGAAAACGCCTTCAGCAGGTTGACAAGATTTTTTCTCGGGTGAATGGCCCCTACATATAAAAAATATTCTGCGCCACCGGTATACTCTTTTTTAATGGCTTCTGAAATATGATCTGAGACAGGCTTAAAAATTTCTTTGGCAGCATTGTACACTACATTTATCTTATCTGCATTGATCCTGTAATTAGATAAAATGTCTTTTTTTGAAAATTCAGAAACTGTGGCGACAACGTTTGCTTTTTGAAGGTATTTTGGAATATATTTTTTTAAAAAAAGTAAATGAGATTTTTTTATATGAGACGGGTAATGCAAAAAAGCAAGGTCATGAATCACTACGCATTGAGGTAGTCTTGTAGTTAGAGAACACATACCATCCGCTGAAACAAAAACATCTGCCTTGTACTTTTTTAACAGGGACGGAATTTTGATGTCGTACCAGTATTTCCAAAGGATTGGGTGTCTTGCGGGCGGGCCGGTTACAACCGGGATAATATTAGGCGAAAAAATGAATCGTTTATCAAAGGGCCTGTCGAAAATAAAAATGTATTGATGTTCCGGGTATTTATTTACCAAATATTTAAACGTCTCAAAAATAAAATAACCATACCCTTCCAGGTAATCCGGCAATAAAAATCTCGTATTGACTGCTATGCGCATATTGGTGAGCAAAGTTAACAGCGGAAAATATTCATTTTCCTAATGAATCTTGCTTACTTATCGTATATACACTGGTAAAAACCGCAATTAATTCCCATTCTTACACTTAACTTCTTATGATGATCCCTATGTGTGTAACCAACATGATCAAAGAAAGACCAGGGCGTAACCGAAAACTTACTAATTATCATTTGTAAAAATACCCGCAAAAGCATTTTTATGCGTTCATCTTTTGCCATTATTATCTAAGTATCTCTCAAAACAAATTTGTACAATTAGCAGGAATAATTTCTGAAAACATTCATGATTTACTGGTCAATAAAAGAGGCAGTTTTACAATTGATTGGCAAATAGTTGGAATGTAATTTTATAGGGTCATTCAATATCCTTTGTCCAAAACAGAACACTATGAAAAAATTTTACTCTTTTTTTTTACAAGTTGCATTTTTGTTGTTTATGCTTTTGTATTATTCAAAATCGGGTTACACTCAATGTCCAAATGGACAGCCTGCCGGAGCAACAGCATTTGATACAACCATTGATTTTGGAGCGGGGATTGTGAATACCCAGGTTAAGTTCCCAAAGTTCGATCCGTCAACCGGCATGGTTACCTGTGTAAAACTCTGTGTTACCATCAAAGGAATCATTGATACGGTAGCATTGGAAAATTTGTCAAGCTCCGGTCAGACAGCAAGCTATAGTTATTCCAGAAGAGATACCATTACAGGTCCTGGCATTCCGACTTATCTTACGAGTGGCACTAACAATCTAAGCTTTGGTCCATTTGCACTTGCTGCCACCGATGGGGTTTTTGGTTCAGGCCCCGACTTTTTTTCTGTCGGACCTGATACCGTTTTAACAAAGGTTCTTTGTGCAAATATCAATGATTCGGCAACAATAGCGCAGTTTTATGGCGTGAATGACAGTGTTACTTATAATTATGCGATAGATGCCAATGCAATAGGCGTTGTTTCAGGCGGAAGTTATTTCTCTTTCGTGTTAAGTTCAGCCCTGGTGAATTTTCATTTTTCATACTGTACCTGTCCTTCGTCCACCCTTCCTTTGGATGTGCATCAATTTACTGTTAATAAAGCAGCGACCAATAAAGCACAGTTGTCATGGAACGGGTTTGATGATCTGGAAAAGGACTATCATTACGAAATACAGTTGAGTCATAACGGGAACAATTTTACTACAGTTGATACTGTGCAAAAAAATTCTGCAGGCACGGATTATAAGTACATTTACACAACAGGAAAGAGTGAAAATACAAGATATTTTTTCAGAATAAAACAGGTCTATTCGAATGGCTATCCGCGTTTTAGCGAAGTAAAGTTTGTTGATCTGGAAAATTCAGATGCGCCGAAAATAAATATATACCCGAATCCATCGAATGGAGTTGTTGGTATCAAATTTGTTAATGTTAACTCAGGTAAGTTTTTGGTTCAAATTTCAAATACACAAGGTCAGACTGTTTTTAGTAATGAAGTAGAAGCAAATGATGGGGTAAAGTACATTACGACGTTACAAAGAGGAATGTATTGGTTGAGGCTAATCGACGTAACGAGCCATCTGTCTTGTGTCAATCAACTTTTAATTAAATGACCTCTTAGGTGGAAGAGGATGGTGGCTTGTAAAAGGGGCCTTGGT
>JBIOGV010000288.1:0-4744 GCA_044448365.1 Chitinophagales bacterium | reverse complement strand
ACTTCCCAAATAACCAAAGGAATCGGCCACATAAATAATGAACCCCGCTGTACTGATATAACGGAAGCTTGCGATCAGTCGTTCAAACAACATACAATTGAAAGGAACATAGCCCATGTACAATCCCATCCCTGTGATCGTTATCCACCAAATTGCAGAAATCTGGTTGTACATGAATAACAATGTACCGCTCATTGATAAAACAAACCCGAGCACGATCAAAAAATGATTGATCAGCAAAGCCCTGATATTTCTTTTTACATACACCAATAAGCTCATTAACACTAAAACCAATAGCGAAGATGGAATTTCAGTCTGTGTAAACAGGGAAATGCTATTGCCATGGCCGGCTTCTTTCCAGATATTGGCCGCAAAATTACTGCGATAGTCACGGATAATGGTCAGCATTACGTACACCACAAGCAACATGAATAAACCCGGAAAGAAAGTTTTTATAAAATCGATCCTTTCCTTTTTGTTCATTGGTTTTCGTTCGGTGCGTAATAATATGTCCTCTTCTGTGGGCCTGGGTGTTTTTTCCAGTAGCCAGGTAAAGAATAAAAGGGGTATAAAAAATACCAGTCCGGTAACCCAGGGCATCCACCATTGATCAACATTCCATTTCAGCAAAATAAATTTACCTACACTTTGTGTAAAGCCCGAGGCAAAAATGAAACTTGAAGAAAGTGCCGCTCCTAAAAACTCAGTAGTTCTTCTTCCTTCCAGGTAACTAAACACCAACCCGTAAATAATTCCCAAAGGAAATCCATTGATCAAAAGAAAGATAATATTGTAAGGTGCAGGCACAATAGCAAACAATAACAGGGCCATCCATGCTATAACGATAAATTTTAAAATAATCAGGGTACGGTTTTTATTTCTTAGCTCTGCAATAAATTTTATCCCAAAAAATTTACTGAGTGTGTACCCGAAAGTTTGCGAGATCACTAACCAGATCTTATACTCAACACCTAAAAAATGCAATCCTGCATAATCAGCCACAGTAAAGGGTTTACGAAAAGCATACATACAGGTGTACACACAAAAAGCAGAAAGCGCTGCTAATAAAGTAGCGACCCACGCAGGCAGTCTGTATGTGACAGATAAAGACATCAGATCAAAATGGAAGGAATTTCAAGCAGGCTGTTTATAATATGTGTAGGATGGTAACTTTCCAGTTCACCGGTTTTATAAGCCCCGGTTGTAATCGCAATGTTATAACTGCAACCCACATTTTTCCCTTCTTCAATATCAACAGCCGTGTCTCCTACTTTTGCGACGAGCAATGGATCATCAATACCTGCGCGATACATTAATTTTTCTATCATGAATGGATAAGGTCTTCCTTTTTTTACTTCATCGCTGGCTATATAATCGTCCACCAGTCCTTTTTGTACCCATTGAAACCGGTTAACAATTACATCCGCAATATCTTTTGGAAAACCGGTATTCAATGCTATCGTTATGGATCTTTCTTTCAGATTTTGAAATAGCTCCTCAGCTCCCTCAGCCGGTTTCACTTCAGGTGAATATTCATAGAAATTGATCATCGCTTCAATAAAATCGTTGTAAATGGTTTCTACCACCTCTTCATCACGATAACTATCGGGATCCATTCCATGCTTTTCAAGCATCATTTGAATGGCCAGTTTTTTTTCATACCCCATTAAAGGATTGATCTCTTCGGCAGAAATAAGGATACCCTGCTTTTTAAAAGCATTCTGAAAAGCACCAGCAACAAAATTTTTATCAGTTACTGTTGTACCTGCCATATCAAATACGATCATTTTTACAGGCATAAAATAATTTTGTTGAAGCTACATTTCAATTACAACCCGTTACGAAAATCCAGATGAAGAAAACATTAATTCTGGCTCACCAGGTGCTGAAAAGCCATTTGTTTATATATCTCAAGTGAAGGCAAAGGGACATGCTCCATCTTAGCTTTATCATCCCACTCGCGAATTTTTATAAACAAAGGATGAAGATGGTCCTCTTCGAATTGTTTTGCTTCCGTTTCATTCATCATCCCGCCCTGCTGAGCAAGCGTAATTTTGCTGGCTTCTGAAAGTTTATGATGATAATCCGGATGCTTGTAAGTGAGATATCTTTTTGCTGCGACATGACTTTCTACCAGCTTTGCGATCTTGTCTGAAAATCCTTTTTCACGCAAGTATTGACCACCAAGACCTTCATGATCTACCGTTCCGTAACCATCCATTGATTGAACAACAAAGATGTATTCACACAAATGTCCGATATCATGAAAGAAAGCAGCCAGAATAACTTCTTCATCATAGCCTTCCGCTTCTGCTAATTGAGCCGCCTGGCACATATGTTCTACCTGGGAGACCGGTTCACCAATATAATCAGCAGCACCATATTGCTCGTACAAAGAAAATATCTCATCAACTGCAGTTTGTGCCTCTTCTCTTGTCATACATTATTTTACTAACTGATTCTAAAATTATTTCTTTACTCTCACAATTAAGATTTAAAAAAGGCGAGACTTAGACAAGAATCGCCTGTGAGAAGACTGCTATGCTTGCTTACGAAAAGACCTATTTAAGTAACCACATCGTGCCATTGATATCATCGTTACCACCATATTGCGATTGCAGGGCGGTTTGATAATTCTCTGCGTTTGCTGTTTTTTCGTTTGCAGGATACTGAAACCTCAAAGGAATCCTTGCACTATTACCGGTACCGGGACCCGTCGTGAATACAGGTACACCTGTTCTTCTGAATTGATAGTATCCTTCCAAACCTGAGTGACGATACAGGGCAATATATTTTTGTTGCAATATTTCGGTTAAACCTGTTTCATTATCACCGGCATACTTTACGAAAGCCTGATTATAATAAGTATTAAAATCCACATTTACAGAATAGGTGTTATAAACTGCAGTTGAGCCGGGACTTCCGGACTGAAGAAAATACACATTGAATGAGCCGGTTTCAGGAATACCATAAAAAGACATTGAAGCTTTGATACCTGCCATATAATAATCTTCTGCAGTGCCTAAAGGACCAGAAGAAATCCATCCGCGATTAATCGCCTCAGCGATATTAAACAACATTTCAGGATAACCAACCTGAATGCCCGGTTCACCGGTATAAGTTTGATAATACCGCCAGCGGTTTAATAATGAATACTCACCGGCATTTGCTTTCTGATACATGGTTCCCAGGTCTTCTCCCGGATCAGCGCCCACAAAAGCATCAAAGCTTGTAGGACTTGTTCCCCCGGAAACCAATGCAGTTGCGGGTTCTGATGTTACAAAAACTCTTGGATCTTTTAATGATGTGAGTAACCCGACGTAGGTTGCAGAACAATTATCTCGCAATGCATTGAAACCAAAATTCCCGGGATTATTCGGATAATCGTTAGTAGGATGAGTGAATGCATATTGCAGGTTATCGCTCATATCTTCCATGACGGGATAATTCGTTTTATTACCCAGTATAGCCTGAAACTGACTTGACAAATTCAAATCTGCATCACCTGCCTGTTTACTTAATTCAATTAATAATCGCAAATGGTAGGTGTTTGCCAGTTTTCTCCATTTTGTAAGATCATTCCCATAGTATATATCCCCTTTCAGGTTATTGTCCTGGACAGCAATCAATGCACCTAATTCTGTATTTGCACTATCAAGCCAGGAAAAACTTTGAAGAAATATTTTCTTCTGGGAATCATAGGCTGGTGTTAAATTATCAATGCCCTTTAAGGCACCAGTCATTGGCAGATCACCCATTTCCAGTGTCATCTTACTGAAAAGATATGCTTTGAAAAATTTCGCAATAGCACTGTAGACATTCCCATCCGGCAGACCAACACCCTTTGCTTCTTCTTCCATTTTTACAACGTTCTTTAGTGTTCCATAATAATCGTCACCGGGTCCAAAATCATAACGATTATCACCATAGTAAGCATAGTTGGTAATAAAAAACTGACTCCACTTTTCCTTACTTGTATAAGGAGCTTCATACATATCATTTAACACACCATTGAATAAAAGTGCCGCCGGCACAGCCAACGGTTTATTCTCATTATTATAAAGATCATTAAACGATCTCTTGCAACTTGTAATAACTGTTGTGACCAGTATAATGAATAACATTATTTTGAAACTATTTTTCATACAAAAAATATTTTTATTTAGAATACAACATTTATATTAAAACCATACCTGCGGGTAGTGGGTGTTTGCAACAGGGTTTGCGTAGTGGCATAATTATATTGGTCAAGGTCGACATCTTTAAACCGCGGATCCTTATAAAAATAAAGGAGATTGCGCCCTACAAGAGAAAGGGTTACCTTACTGATAAAACTTTTCTTGAGTAATTTTTCGGGCAGATCGTAACCAATGGTTACTTCACGCAACGAAGCAAAGGTTTTGCTCATCAGGTTAGCTTCCTTGATTGCATAATATTCACTCACATATTCCTGTACCTGGGTAACCTGTGTATTGGATGAAAATTGCAAATCTTTATAATTCAGAATGGCGCCTGTGTGTGAATCGAAGTTGATGGGAACATTGTTTGAAACAACAACCCCGCTACCCACATAAGCTCCCGGCCAGTTAGGATCACCTGCATGATCATTATCCTGTGCTCTTGCTACAGCAAATGCTCCCTGATCTGTTTCAATGTTCCTTCCCCCGCGCATGGTTTTTAGATGCATGTAATCTGTAGTGACCCCACCAACACTACCATCGAATTGAAATCCAAGTGATAAATT
>JBIOGV010000287.1:0-4750 GCA_044448365.1 Chitinophagales bacterium | reverse complement strand
TTCCGGGAAAACGGGTCATACAGATAAAGAAAAACCGATTATTCTTATTACAAATGATGATGGCGTTACGGCTCCCGGCCTTCATAATCTTGTGGAAGCGGTAAAGGACCTTGGTAAGATCGTGGTAGTGGCGCCTGATAAACCGCAGTCAGGAATGGGTCATGCCATTACTATTGGCACGCCGCTGCGTCTTCATAAAGTAAATGCATTTGAAAATATTGAGGCGTGGCAATGTTCGGGTACACCCGTTGATTGTGTAAAGCTTGCCGTGGACAAAATATTACACCGTAAGCCTGATCTTTGCCTCAGCGGTATCAATCATGGCGCCAATCACAGCATCAATGTTATTTATTCCGGAACGATGTCGGCAGCAGTAGAAGCAGCTATCGAGAGTATTCCTTCTGTGGGTTTTTCCCTGCTTGATTATAATATTGAAGCAGATTTCAGCGGATCGAAGAAATATGTCCGGATCATTGTAGAAAAGCTTTTGGAAAAAAAACAGGACAAGCACATGGTGCTTAATGTAAATATCCCGGCGCTGCCTGCCGAATTGATCAGGGGAATCAAAGTCTGCCGGCAGGCCTATGCCAAATATGAAGAAGATTTTATTGAACGCAATGATCCCAATGGCAGAAGATATTACTGGCTAACCGGTGAGTTTGTTAACTTCGACAAAGGAAGGGATACCGATGTATGGGCACTCGCCAATCAATATGTAAGTGTTGTACCTGTACAATTTGACCTGACGAATTACGTTTTAAAAACCAAACTTGAAAAACTGTGGCTTTAGCGATAATTAAAAAAGACAATCTTAAATTCGGACTGGTGCTTGGCTTGCTGGGTCCTCTTGTTGGCTTAGCTGTGGTTTATCTTGTCAGTTACCGGTCTTTCAGTTTCGGTGAATTTTTTAATTTTTTCATTACCGATAATAAAAGGATCACATCCATAGGCGCCCTCTCGTTACTTGCAAATGCAGTGCTCTTCACTCTTTATATCAATACTCACCGCGACAATACAGCCAAAGGAATTTTCCTGACTACAGTTATTTATGGTATTGGCATCCTTGTTTTGAAGATTCTAAATTAGGTTTCCCTCTCATGTTCTGGCAATTATTCATTATTAATTATTATTTAACCTGTAACCTATTTCCAAAATACCGCGTCAAATCAGCCAGAATACAAAACCATTTATTAATATTTGTTCCAAAATCATTGAAACATGAGACAAGTTTTTATTGTAGCAGTTTCTTCACTGCTGCTGTTCTCTTCCTGTCGCGAGATATTTGCCAAAAGAATTCGTGGCAATGGGAACATAACCACCCAAAACCGTTCAGCCGGTCAGTTTAATAGTATTGATGTCAGCGGAAGTATCAATGTATACGTTAAACAGGATTCAACTCCCTCGATAAAAGTAGAGGCCGATGACAATCTCCTGCAATATATTGAAACCGTCAACGACGGCGATATGCTTCGCATTAAGACACAGGAGGGCTATAATATCAATTCGAGCAGGGGAATAAAAGTATACGTTTCGGCAGCCACGTTTAAGAAATTTGAGGCATCCGGGGCCTGTGATATTTTCAGCGATGGCAGTATCAAAACTTCTTCCGATATTGATATTGATCTAAGTGGAAGCTGCGATGCCACGCTGGATGTGAACTCGCCAAAGATCCGGGCCGATCTTTCAGGAGCATGTACAGTAAAATTAAAAGGACAGACAAGGGATTTTGATATCCAGGGTTCGGGTAGCACAAGCCTTAAATGTTATGATCTTTTAGCAGAAAATGTAGACCTGGATATTTCAGGTGCGGGTGATGCACAGGTTTATGCCAGTGTAAAACTCAGTGGTAGTATCAGCGGCGCTGCAGATGTAGAGTATAAGGGAACTGCACAAACTGATATTCACACCAGCGGAGCCTCTTCAGTAAAAAAAGTAAACTAGGTCAATGGATGATAACTGATAATTGATAGATGATAATTTAACATTTCAAAATTTCAAACGAATTGCAAATTATCATCTATCATCTTTAAAATTATCAATTAAGAAAGGCGGCTTAACAATTTTTAGCTTTTTCCAAAGACTTTTTTCATCGAACTTAGCGTTACTGACCTGAAAAACTATTGTGATGAATGCCGCAGCCCGTCCTTATTCCTTTTTTGCCAATGTTCTTGTTGGCATGTTAAGTTTTCTTCTTGCATTTCCATTATTCATTTTGGTTTATTATCGCTTACCCGATCTCGAATGGCCTTATCATACTGATAAGATCATGGTCTTTTTTTTTATTTCCGTTTTGCTGTTGATCCTGGTACGTTCATTTAAGTTTGTCATTATTGTTGCTGTTGCAGCAGTGGTAGGCTGGTTATGGTATGGTACTGTTACAGGTCAATACGGTTTTGAAGAACTTTACCGCGATGGAAAAAATGTTTTGTCAGGATTAAAAGGTGAACCAGCAAATAAAGATCTTGTTTTTACCGGAACCCGTTCACTCGGTACCGATAAGGAAATCGTGAACGCTATTGATTATAAAAACCCTGTCGTAAGAGATTTTGCGGTGGAAGCCACCAATGAATACTTTAAAAATGAACAGGAAGGAACAAAACTGAAGTACCGCATTTTGATACAATGCTTCGCCGTGTTTAAAAAAATAAATGAGAACTGGAATTATGTAAGTGATCCTAAAGATGAAGAATACATCGCCAGGGCCAGCGAATCAGTGAAATTACTGGCCGGGGATTGTGATGATCATTCCATTTTAATGGCCGCCAGCATAAAGGCGATCGGTGGCACACCCAGACTTGTATATACTGATGGACATATTTATCCGGAACTTTTGATCGGAAGCAAAAAGGATTTTGAACATATCTGTAAACTGATCCATGAAGAATTGTTTACAGACGAAAGTAATGGACGGACCATTCATTATCACCAGGACGAAAAAGGAAATACCTGGATCAATCTTGATTATACCGCCAGCTATCCCGGAGGGAAATTCATGGGAGATGAGGTGATTGAATGCATCTACCCTTAGTCATAAGGGTCAAATAAGTCATACAAGGTCAAATGACCCTTTGACTCTTTTGACTTCCTGACTACAAATTCACATAGGTTACCTTTATCCAGATATCCCTGTTCCTTCCTTTATCATCAGTGCATGAAATTTTTACCGGTCCTTCATCAGGAATGAAAAACTGTTTTTCACCGGCATTACTGGTTTTATAAAATTTATTGTTCACATACCAGTATACTTTACTTACATCCCCTGATGTTTTACAAACAAGCTGAATAGGTTCCTTATCTTTTTTATTGATTAAATACTCTGTGTTATTGACCGGCGACGTAATGACAGGCAGGCCTTCTTTAAATATTTTTTCACAGTTGGGATTGTGAGCTGGTATTTTTTCATAAGCTATTTTATTTTCTTCCATCCATGCCTGCATTTCAGGATCGATGATCTTATACCACTTCTTTTTGTAGCCATTTTCAGGAACACAGTTTTTGCAATAGGAAATTTTTTCATCAGCGCTTACCATGATCTCC
The DNA here is from genome assembly GCA_044448365.1 of Chitinophagales bacterium. Lineage (GTDB taxonomy): Bacteria > Bacteroidota > Bacteroidia > Chitinophagales > Chitinophagaceae > VBAU01. The sequence continues at coordinate 1,213 of JBIOGV010000287.1, read as the reverse complement.
TGCCAGTTGTCACATTGTTTTGTGGGGGAGATCATCGGGATAAAATAATCCATTACAATATTGGTGCAATGATCGGCAGGCAATAAACCGGTTTCACTGCACACCTTCCTTTGCTGACAATCGGGAGGAAGGGTAAACCACTCTTCATCCTGGTCATAATCTATTGTGTTGAAAATTTTAAACAGCAAAGGGGTTGCTACATTCGCTCCACTGAGATCAGCCACACCCGCGCCTGAAAAATTTCCAACCCAAACACCCACTGTATAATTTTTATTATATCCAATGCTCCAGGCATCGCGTCTTCCATAACTGGTACCTGTTTTCCACGCAATCCTGGGCATGTGTTCCGTAGCCTGCCAGTTCAACGGAAAATCAGGACGGTTTACTCTCGATAGAATTTCTGTGATCATATAGTTGGATGCAGCACTGATCAGCCTTGATTTTCTGAAATTCGTATCGCTTTGAGTATATGCCGGCGATACAAAGATCCCATCATTAGCAAATGCAGAAAATAAACCCGTCAATTCTTCAAGTGTTGCGCCGCAACCACCCAGGATCATCGACAATCCCAGTTTATTCTGGTCTTTTTTTATTTGTTTGAAATCACAAGCGGCTAATTTATGAACCAGTTTCTCTTTACCCAGCATCTGCAAGCTTTTTACAGCAGGAATATTCAATGAATGTTCCAGCGCATACTCCACCGTAACAAAACCATTGAATTTTTTATCATAATTTTCGGGAGAATAGCCGGAATAGTTTACTCCCACATCCGTAACTACCATTTTTGGAGTTTCCAAACCCGCATCAATACATAAGCCATACAACAATGGTTTTAATGTACTGCCGGGTTCGCGGATTGCGGCTGCACCATTCACCTGCCCGCCATCGTTTGTATCATAAAAATCGGATGAACCAACATAAGTGATCACTTTATGCGTTTTATTATCAATTACAATTACTGCAGCATTCTTAATATTTTTTAATCGCAGCGTTCTTACATGATCTTCCACCAACTTTTCAGTTTTCATCTGGGTATTCATGATAATATTGGTGCGGATGATATCATTTCCATTCCGTTTTAATTTATAAGAAAGATGCGGAAGATAATGGGGCACTGTTCCTCTTGAAGCGGTCAACGGTTCGGCAAGGGCGTCTTCAATTTCTTTTTGAGTGAATATTTTTTCATCGGCGAACTTTCGAAGCCATTTATTTC
>JBIOGV010000286.1:0-4760 GCA_044448365.1 Chitinophagales bacterium | reverse complement strand
TCAAATGTTTTTTGCGCTTCTTCTTCATCAATCTTGCTGATCGCAACTCCCACATGCACCAATACATAATCTCCAACAGTAGCTTCCGGCACCATACACAGGTTCACCTCTTTTGTAATACCTCCAAACGAAACCTTACCCTGGCGGAAAAGTTTATCGGCAGCCTCTTTTAAAGAAAGTATTTTACCCGGAATAGCTAAGCACATAGATTATGATTTATTGTTCATGTACGGCATGTTTGATTTTTTTACTCTCACTGTTTCTTTGCATACTTCTTTTGAATAATTCATAACAGGCTATTTGCCCAAAGCCGATGCATTCATCATTGGGACTAAGCTGGTGATGAAAGTAGATTTCATTTTTTTGCGAAAGCAGTTCAATGATCAGCTCAGTCAGCAATTCATTTTGAAATACACCCCCACTAAACGCAATTTTCTTTACAGAAAAATACTCACTGATGTTATCGATCGCTTTTGCCAGTGAGCAAAATATTTTCCACGCAATAAAAGAAGTTTCTTTTTTTTCTTCGAGGTCAGTTAAAATATAAGACAGCATCACGCTTTGATCCAATCTTCTGTTGATCAATGGCAGGGGATAATATTCAAATGAAGAATGACGATGTTTCCAGGCCAGCGCTTCCAGTTTCATGGCCGCTTCACCTTCATAAGAATTAATCTGGCAAATACCCAAAATAGAAGAAAGACCATCCAGTAAACGGCCCATGCTGCTGGTAAGTAATTGATGAGGGTGATGAATTTCCTTCTCATAATACTTCCATTCCTCTTCAGTAAAATGTTTTTCGATGATCTTTTGTTTTGCAGGGAAATTTTTTAAAAGACTTAATGCTGCAAGCCTGGGTTCTTTGCTCATCTTGTCACCCAGCATTTGCGTAAAATAATCGAGATGGGCTACGCGATGCATGTCGCCATCTTCATAAGTAAAAACTTCACCTCCCCAAATTTGTTCGTCCTCACCGTAACCGGTACCATCCCATATTATTCCCAATACCGGTTCTTCTGTTTGCAACAGGTTATTTTCAGCGAGCACTGCTCCGAAATGAGCTTTGTGATGCTGAATAGAACTGACGGGTATATTTTCAAGGATCGCTTTTTCTTTTCCAAGTGATGAAACAAAATAGCCAGGATGCTTATCAATAAGTATTCGCCCGGCCTTTGCTTGTAGTAATTCCAGCAGGTGATCGACAGTTTCCGTATAGGCAGTTTGGGATTCCACGCTTTCCTGGTCGCCGAGATACTGGCTTACATATAAATTGTGATGATTGAGCATGGCAAAGGAAGATTTCAATTCACCACCCATTGCAAGTACTGATTCATTGGAATATTTAAAAGGATTGGGATAATAATTGGGAGCTAAACCACGACTTCTTCTTAAAATGATTTTTTGTCCCGTAGTGGTAAACTGCACAACGCTGTCATCCTGCGGCACAACGATCTCCCTGTCGTATGTAAGAATGTAATCAGCGATTGTATTCAATGACGCAAGGGCATCACTGTCTTTATAAATAATGGGTGAGCCGCTGATGTTGCCACTGGTAGCGATCAATGGCTTTCCAAATGCATTTGCCATCAGCAATAGCAGGGGAGTATAAGGAAGCATGACCCCAATCTTGTTTAAACCCGGAGCAATGAGATCTGTACAAATATTATTTTCACTCCCGGTAGCCATTGGGGCATCTTTCAATCTGCAAAGAACAATTGGCGCTGATTTATCCTGCAGCGCTTCATATTCGATCCTGTGCAATTCCGCATCGGCCCTGATCATATCAATATTGGGATATAACAGTGCAAACGGTTTTGCAGGCCGGTGCTTTCGTTTTCGCAATGTAGATATGGAAAATTCATTTGCAGCATCACACAAGAGTAAATAACCACCGATGCCTTTTACAGCAATGATATTTCCTTCCTTAAGCAGGTCATTGATCGTGGAAAGAATGGGTTTACTATTATTTGAGAGTTCATCACCCGCTGCATTATATAAATGCATAGGGATAGCACATTGGGTGCACGAAATTGTTTGACTGTAATGCCTTCGGTTATAAACGTCATGATATTCTTCCAGGCAAGCCTGGCACAAGCCAAGCGGAGCCATTGTAGTGTTTTCGCGGTCGTAGGGCAAGCGGGTAATGATGGAATATCGCGGACCACAATGCAGGCAGGTGGTAAAAGGATAATTGAACCAGCGGTTATTATTCTCAAGGATTTCTTTTCTGCATTTGGAGCAAAGGGCAATATCAGGAGTAAGCAGCAGGTTGGGTTTAGCAGTGGCGATGCTTTCTTTTATAATAAATGAAGAAAAAACTTTCGAAGGCACTTCATGAATATGATGATTTGTAATGATAGCATGCGGCGGTGAGTTTTCTATGATCATATGATAAAACTGTGCGGCAATTCCCGGGGAAGCATTGAACTCAATATGAACGCCATCATTCGAATTATTGACCCATCCATGTATACACATCTTTTCCGCCAGTTTATAAACAAAGGGCCTGAATCCTACTCCCTGTACCTGGCCGTTGATATGAATGTGATAGGCTGTCATAAAATTTATAAGACTGTGATCGGATGAATTCGTTTGAAGAGCAGCCAGTCATACCATTGTTCGAGACCTTTGCCCGTTGTACAGCTTACTTCAATGATACCAAGCTTATGATTCACCTGGTGTAGGTACTCTCTGGTTTTTTCGATATCAAAAGAAACATAGGGAAGAAGATCAATTTTGTTGATGATGCAAAGCGAGGATGAATAAAACATATCGGGATATTTCAAAGGCTTGTCGTCTCCTTCGGTCACACTCATGATCACCACCCGTTCTTTTTCGCCAAGATCAAACATTGCCGGACAAACAAGGTTGCCGACATTTTCAATGAATAAAACGGAATTTTCTGTTGGCTTCATTCCTTCGAGTGCGTGAAGAACCATGTGTGCATCCAGGTGACAACCCTTGCCGGTATTGATTTGTACAACCTTTGTTCCGGTAGCGTGGATCCGGTCTGCATCATGCGTTGTTTGCTGATCGCCTTCGACCACAAAAAAATCCAATTGATCTTTTAAATGAATGAGTGTTTTTTCAAGTAGTGTTGTTTTACCCGAGCCGGGCGAGCTGACTAAATTCAGGGTAAGAATGTTCTTTGCTTCAAAGTACCCCCGATTTCTTTCTGCCAGTAAATTATTTTGATACAATACATCCCGCTCTACTTCCACTACGGTTTTTTGATGGGTCCCGATAGCTATTGGGAGAGAGTGTGAGTGTGAATGACCATTGTTTTCATGATGTGAATCATGATCATGAATATGTACGATTGTATGACCGTCTGATTCGCATCCGCATGTTGCACACATCTTTTATTTTTTTAAATATTTTCAATTTATTGTGAGATGTGAAATGTGATGCTTGTCTGGCATTTGACCTCTCACGCCTGCCTGCCGGCTGGCAGGTTTGACCTTTCACTTTATTTCGATGATCTTTTTTTCTTCAGCTTATAAAAACTGATCAGGAAAAAGCTTGCCATCAAAAAACTCCATGTAAATAGGGCATGTTCAGGTTCTACAAAATAATGAGTGATCGTATACCCATCTGTGGAACCATGACCCGGATGAGCCAAACAAATAAATGGAGTCATTGTGATTACAAAAACTGAAATCAAAAACTTTTTCATAAAGCCATTTTTAGTGCTGTAAATATTGATAATAAAGAGAAGACGCAGGATAAATTGCATCATGATTACGGATGATATTCGTCATGAAAGGCGTGAATCGTGAAACGTAAGATATGAGACACTTAAAGGAATTATTTTCACATTTCACGTCTCACAACTCACGACGCTGACTATGTTCATTGTTATTTGATGGCATGATAAATATCATAATCCGGAAAATGCGATGTAAATAGCTTAGCAGCCACTTTCACGATCCAAGAGGAGAAGAATTATGAAAAATGATTTGCCTCTTTTGCAAGCCGGATATTCCGGCACCAGTCACCGGGCAAAGATGATAGCAAAAAAAATTATTAAGAAAAAATTTTATGTCTGATCCTACTGCAATAAAATTTAAAGAACCAGCACAGACCCAAATGCTCAACAAACTTTGGGAGTTGCAAAAATCCTTCGGATATATCAAAGATGAAGCGATCAAACAGATCGCCAGTGAATTTAATATTGCGGATATACAAGTTGAAGGAGTTGTTTCATTTTATCATTTCTTTCATCGCAGGCCGACCGGCAAATACACCATCTATCTCAACAATAGCATAGTGGCGGATATCAAAGGTTTCAACCGTATCAAAGAAACATTTGAAAGAGAAACCGGCGCTGCGGTTGGTTCGGTTGATCGCACAGGAACCTTTGGTCTTTTTCTCACACCCTGTATTGGCCTTAGTGACCAGGAACCTTCTGCGTTGATAAATTTTTATCCATTTACCAACCTGAATGCGATTAAAGTGAAAGACATTATTGCAAAATTGAAGGATGGTACTCCTGTAGAATTGATCTGTGATGAACCAGCCGATAATATACGTCATCTGCCGGCAGGTGGTAAAACTGTTTTCTTTAAAAAGATGGTTGCCGGATCAGCTCTCTCAAAATTGGAAAGACTGGAACCCGAAGGGATCATCAATGAAATAAAAAGATCAGAACTCTCGGGTCGTGGCGGCGCTTACTATCCTACCTGGAAAAAATGGGATGCCGCAAGAGTGCAACCAGCTTTACCAAAATTTGTTGTTTGCAATGCTGACGAAGGAGAACC
>JBIOGV010000285.1:0-4763 GCA_044448365.1 Chitinophagales bacterium | reverse complement strand
CTTCCGGCTAAAGAAGTAATAAAAATAAAACCAACGGTATGCGTTTGCAATTGTCATAGGTCAAAAATAGCATTCCATTTTAAACAAAAAAATTTATTAAGCGGTTTTTTTTGAATGGCGCACGGAATCGGCCTCATTCATCCGGATTCGCCGCCCCCGAAAATTCTTGCCATCAATTGCCCTGATCATTTTTTTGGCCGCCGTTGGTTCTATCTCAATCCAGCTATTCATTTCTTTCATATCGATACGCCCCAGCACTTCCTTATTCAGATCGCTCATATCCAGTATAAATTGCAAAAAACTGGCTTTATAAAAGCCATCTTTTGTTCCAAGGTTTACAAAAAGACGCTGATAATTTTTATCTCCAAAACTTCTTCCCCTTGTATCACGATGGACGGTTCGCTCTGTTCTTTCCCTTCGTTCTTCACGTGGATTCAGATCGGCAGCGTTTTCATAATATTTTAAAAACCGGTCAAACTCCAGGGCGGCTACCCTTTGTAAAATCTCTTCTTTTTCGGTGGCCGCAAATCGTTCTTTCAGTATCGGGAGATAAGTTTCATATTCACCATGACTGATATCTGCCAGTAACATTTTATCGATGAAATGAAAGAATTGCTTGCGGCAAACATCTTTGCCGCCGGGAATATCCATTTTGTGAAAACGGCTATTCATCATTCTTTCGATCTGGCGCAAGCGATAAATTTCCCTGGTGGTAATGATTGAAATAGAGATTCCGCTTCTGCCTGCCCGACCTGTACGACCACTGCGATGTGTGTACACTTCCAGTTCATCCGGCAATTCGTAATTGATGATATGCGTGATCCCCTGTACATCAATTCCTCTTGCAGCCACATCGGTTGCGATCAATAATTGTAAATTTTTTTCACGAAAACGAGTCATTACTTTATCCCGCTGGCCCTGTGTAAGATCACCATGCAACGACTCGATATCATAACCCTCACGGATCATCGACTCAGTGATCTCCTGGGCATCTGCCTTTGTCCTGGTAAAGATGATTCCATAAAGACCGGGATTAAAATCAATAATTCGTTTCAGTGTTTCATAGCGGTTGACCTGCGAGGTAACAAAATACTGGTGATCAATATTAGCAGCACCTTCATTGATCTTTCCGATCGTAATTTCGAAGGGCTGCTTCATGTATCGTTTACTTACCTGTCGTATTTCCGGTGGCATCGTGGCACTAAACAACCAGGTGCTTTGACGGTTCGGGGTATTTTTCAGAATAAACTCGATATCATCTTTGAACCCCATATTCAGCATTTCATCTGCTTCATCTAAAACTACATAATGAATATCTTCAAGATGAATAGCCTTGCGTTCGATCAAGTCGATCAGTCGGCCAGGTGTGGCAACTACAATATGTGTCCCTTTTTTCAGGTCCCGTATCTGCATTCCGATGGAAGCGCCACCATACACAGCGGTAACTGCAATATGATCCGTTTTTCTCTTAAATGAATTGAGATCATTTGTTATTTGCAGGCAAAGTTCCCGGGTGGGGCAAATTATAAGCGCCTGGGGAGATTTTTGCTGTTTATTGATAAGTTGCAAAAGTGGTAATCCGAAAGCTGCAGTTTTTCCTGTGCCGGTTTGAGCAAGTCCTATAAAATCCTTTGTTCCCTGCAGCAGGACCGGAATAGCTTTTTCCTGGATGGGAGTTGGTTGAGTAAACCCTAATGCCTTGACAGAATGAAGCAGACCCTGTTCAATACCCAACTCTTCAAATGATAACACTGATTTTTATTTAGTGATAAGAATGATTAAGCCGCAAAGATAGATGATCGTAAAAGACAAAATGAAGAAATACAAACGCGGGTTGATGTATAAAGCAAGAGGCCGCCTCATGAGGGCGGCCTCTGCAAATCCAAATAAGATTTTACTTATTTTTTCTTGCTGGTATCAGACTTCATTTTTGAAGTATCAGCTGACATCTTCATTTTCGAAGTGTCGGCTGACATCTTGCTTGAAGTATCAGCGCTCATAGTGGTGGTATCGGGCTTTACAGCAGTTGTGTCTTCAGTTGATTTTGACTCACTGCTGTTGTTACAAGCTGCTAAGGAGGCAGCGATAATTGCAATTGCAAAGAACTTTTTCATTTTGAGATTTTGTGATTGTTAACAATAGATTTGGGGTTTATACCAGATTTGACAAAAGGTAACCCGGATTTTAAAAATTTTTTTTCCCGCCTCAGGGTTACTATTTTTAAAACTTCGTATTAAATAAAGGAGTTCAGTGAAAGCCGACAATAACGAAAAAGCCCTGTTACTGGGGCTGGCCCAAAGCGACAGGAAGGCAATAGAGACCATTTACAGGGAAAATTATAATATGGTGCAGTCACTGATCCTCAATAACAGTGGCTCGGCTGATGATGCAAAGGATGTTTTCCAGGAGGCGATGATAGTTCTTTATGAAAAGGTAAGATCAGGGAGTTTTGAATTAAACTGTCTTATAAAAACCTATGTTTATTCAGTAAGCCGCCGGCTATGGCTAAAGCGGCTTCAGCAGATGAATCATTATGCTCCTGTTCTTGAAAACCTTCAGGATACAGTGCCGGTGGAAGATGAAATAGAAGAAATCGAAAGAATAAATGATGAGTTCCAGGCCATGGAAAAAGCCATCAGTAGTTTAGGCGAACCCTGTAAAAGTCTTTTGGAGGCTTATTACCTGGAAAAAAAGAGTATGCATGAAATAGCTTTATCGTTTGGATATACCAATGCTGAAAATGCAAAGAACCAGAAATACAAGTGCCTGGTGAGACTGAAAAAAATATTTTTTGCTCAATATAAAAATGGAAACGGAAATGGATGATATTAAAACTCTTGATGCAGTAGAACGTTATATCCGGGGTGAGATGACTCCTGATCAACGCCTGCATTTTGAGCAATTGCGCAAAACAAGCCCGGAAGTGGATCAGCTTGTTGTTGAACATACTTTGTTTCTGCAACAAATGAACCGTTTCAGTGAATGGAAAAAATTCAAACAAGCGCTTCACGATACACATACTAATCTCTCTGAACAAGGAAAGATCCATTCAAATATTAAAGGAAAGGGAAAGGTTGTTTATTTATGGAAAAAATATAAGCGTGTAACCGCTATTGCCGCTTCTATTGCCGGAATTACCGCAATTGGAATTACTGTGCTTGTAAATTCGTTGACGCCACGGGTAAAAGATCCAAAGGTCCAGGAACTGGTCCATACAGTAAATATTATAGAGAAAAATCAAAAGGTTCTTAACGACAAGATCAATATCGTTGACAAAAAGACCCAGGAACCTATTATTCCAACGCCGGTACGTTATAACGGAACCGGGTTTTTGATCGACCCTAACGGTTTGATGATCACCAATGCGCACGTAGTTAAGAACTCAAGAAATATTTTTGTACAAAACAACAAAGGCGACCAGTTTAAAGCCTTTGTAGTGAGATTAGATGTTCCGAGAGATGTAGCCATCATTAAAATTGATGATGACGGGTTCAAGCCTTTTTCTTCACTCCCGTATAGCATTCGCAAGACCGCTTCGGATATTGCAGAGCCTATATTCACACTTGGTTATCCAAGAAATGAAATTGTATATGGTGAAGGTTATTTGAGTGCTAAAACAGGGTTCAATGGGGACACACTGAGTTGCCAGATATCTATTGCTGCCAATCCCGGAAATAGCGGTGGGCCTATATTCAACCATGACGGAGAAGTAATAGGCATTCTTAGTGCTAAAGAGACCGAAATAGAAGGAGCTGTATTTGCTGTACAGTCGAAATATATTTACCAGGCTCTGGATGAATTGAAAAAAAGCCCTCTCTATAAAAATGTCAAAATACCGGCCAGGTCAAGCATTGGCGGTTTGGAAAAAATTCAACAGGTAAAGAAGATCGAGGATTTTGTCTTTATGGTAAAGGGAGATTAAAGATTTTCAGTTCCGGATTTATTGTCATTCAATTTCAGCTCCACAATCTTTCAGGGTATTCTCCTTTTTGTACTAATTTTTTTAATCTTTGTTCGACTTCAGGTGCATCTTCTTTATAAGTGACGCCGAACCACGGAACAGGAGTCGTAATTACCCTGATAGTTCCTTCATCTTTGATAAATTGATCAGCAACTATCGGAATAAAAAATTCGGCTTTTGGGTTCTGCAAATTATCATGCAAAAAATCACGAAACAATTTTTGAGTATATTGAAAAATTGATGGATGAAAGCACCAAAAATTCATTGACACGCTGGTATGTAACGGAAGTTCTTTGGGCTCCTTATCATCATCGCAGATCACCTTGCCATTTTTCAGGCCAACATTAATTCTTTCTGCAATGGAAGAGAGATTTCCCTCATCATCTACCTGGCAAACTCCGCGATTTACTGTTCCGTTCTCAGAAAGAGTTTTGAGCAAATCATAACCGATAATAGCATACCTATCAGCCGTACATTCGCTCAGTAAAAAATTTTCAGCCTTTTCAAAAGCATCATAGCCATAAAAATCGTCGGCATTGATGACTGCAAAAGGCTCATTCACTTTTTCCATCGCGCAGAGCATTGCATGAGCTGTACCCCAGGGTTTTTTTCGTTCTCCCGGTATAGCTATTCCTTCTGTAAATCCACTCAGTTCCTGGTATACATATTCAAGATCAATGCGATCTTTTAGCTTAGGTTCAAAGATCTCTTTGAATTCCTCAGCGAAGTCCCTGCGAATAATAAAAACGATCTTTTTAAAACCTGCGCGTATCGCATCATAAATGGAATAATCCATAAGTGT
>JBIOGV010000284.1:0-4787 GCA_044448365.1 Chitinophagales bacterium | reverse complement strand
TTCAGCGCCCAAAGCACTAAATGAACGAATCATCCCCATTACCGTTCCTAAGAGGGCGATCAGGGTACCTACAGAAGTAATAGTAGAAAGAAAAACAAGATTTTTTTGAAGCATCGGAAGTTCAAGAGCAGTGGCTTCTTCCACTTCTTTCTGGATGGCCAATACTTTTTGATCCGTATTCAATTCCGTATTGCCGATCATTTCTTTGTACCTGCGGAGACCTGCTTTCATCACATTGGCAACAGAACCACGTTGTTTATCGCATTCTGTCAAAGCAGAATCTACATTACGATTGGCAAGGTGGTATTGTATTCTGCGAATAAAATCAGAAACACTGCCATTGCCCAGGGCTTTACTTACAGTAAGAAATCTTTCAATTGAAAAAACAATCACCATTAATAACATTCCTACTAATATAGGAATAATGATTCCACCCATATAAATGCCACTCAAAGCGCCTTTAGGGTCGTGGTGTCTGGGCCAAAACCCTCCGGACGGGTCAGGCGTTTTAAAACCTTCAGGGTTTCCGAAAATAAAACGCCAGATACAATAACCAGCGATGATACAAATAACGGGAGCAAGCCATGATATAGCATTACTGCTCTTTTTTGCCTGAACAGAGGTAGCCTTAACTGATGCAGCCGCAGTCGTTTTAGTTTCTGCCATGATCTAAATTTTTATTGTTTTTGAAATGTTGAAATAAAAAAATAATTTTTCGGGGATACAATTCTAAGGAAAAAAGGTTTAAAAATGCAAACAAAGCCTCTATTTTTTGTCAAAGAGGGTCAAGTTAATAAATTTTTTAAATGCGGAAAGCTTTTCATTTAAAATTAATCGTTACCCCGCCCCAGACAGATCATTCATATCGTAAGGCTTCAATGGGATTTAACCTGCCTGCTTTTAATGCCGGGTACAAACCGGCAAGAAGACCAACAATGGAACAAATCACAATTCCATATATCACCCAGTTCCATGGTACTACAAAACCGGTGCTTAAAACTATGGAAAAAAGATTTCCGATACCCACGCCCAATAAAATACCAAACAAAGCACCTAATAAACTGATGATAATGGCTTCTAAAAGAAATTGACGACGGACAAGTTTGCTTTTACCACCGATGGCCTTTATTAATCCAACTTCTTTTGTACGTTCAGTTACTGACACCAGCATAATATTCATAAGGCCGATTGCTGCCCCGATCAAAGTGATACCCCCAATCACTGTTGCGGAAATAGTAAGGAACCCCAGGCTCTTCATTGCCTTTTCCACGATAGCGTCATTTCTGTCCAATACAAAATTGTTGTCTTCTGTTGTATTCAATTTCCTGATGGCTCTGAAAGTCCCCTCTGCTTCACCCATTGCATCGGTCACCGTCCTGATGTCTTCAGTCATTACAGCTATTGTATAGCTGCTCACACTATTGGTGAAGTTCTTATTAATATTTTCATAGCTTAATATTACCAGGTTATCGCGGCTAAACCCAAATGAAGAACCCCTGCTTCCAAGCACACCCAACACCCTGTATGGAATATCATTTATGCGGATGATCGAGTTGACCGCTTTATCAATATTATCATTAAATAGCTTATTTGCGACGTCATGACCAAGCAAACATACATTTCTTGTACTCTGAACATCTGTCTGATTCATATTTCTGCCCGAGGAAAGTTGAAACCCATTTAAGATGAGATAATTTTCATCGGCACCTATCAATAAAACATTGGGGGAGGTTTTCTTTGTGTCATAAGAGACAATAGTGTTTCTATTTACAAAAACTGAAACTCCCATTGTTGCCGGGAATGTGTAATACTGTTTGAATTCGTCTGCCTGTTTGATAGTAATGGGCTTACCCAGGCTCGATATCTTTTCTTTTCGGCTTCCCCGTTTGGTTACTTTTAGATTCGACTGATTGTCCCCGCCCCCAAAATGTACTTCCCTCTCTTTGAACCGAATCGTAAAACCATTTGCACCCATTGTAGAGAAGCTTTCGGTGAATTTTTGATTCATGGCCTTGATAGCTGTGATGATGCCTACAAGAGCCATGATTCCAAAGGCAATTATAGCGACGGTTAAACCGGTGCGAAGTTTATTACTTCGCACAGTCCGATAGGCCAAAGAAAAAATATCCGCTGTATTCATACACCTGTACATGCAATTTAAATACAACTATTGAAAAGACGCATGATTAATTGCAAACAGGACCGCAATCCCGCCTAGAAATAAAGCCAGTAGATGATCAGGTTGGGAAATACACCGAGAAGAATAATAATACCTGCCAGTAAAACGAGTGACCATTTGAACAGGCTGCTCACTTCAACAACCTGCCCTTCACCTTCTTTAAAATACATAGCCTGTATCACCCGGAAATAATAATAAACACTCACAACGGCCATCAGCGCGGCAAATATCACCAACCATAAATATTTTCCGGTCACCAGCACTGCTTTTAGCATATAAAATTTTGACAGGAATCCCGCTGTTAAAGGAATGCCTGCCAGTGATAGTAAAAATATCGTTGTTACAGCAGCCAACACCGGTTGTTGTTTAGCAAAGGCATTGAAACCGTCAAAACTGTAATCTTTTAGTTTGATAAGGACCGAAAAAATGCCGATTGTGGCAAGACTATAAGCAGCACTATATAATAATAAGCCTTCTTTTGCATCCGTATTCATCGCATAGATTGCCATCATCATAAATCCCGCCTGCGAGATACTGGAATAAGCAAGCATTCTTTTTACGCTCTGTTGAAATACGGCGGTGATATTCCCGATAAATAATGTAATAGCTGTAATCAATGCGATCAGTAATTTCCATTGGGATTGAATGTTTCCAAACTCATCACTGAATAAACGGATAAAGGCGATGAAACCTGCTACTTTCACGATAGTTGCCATAAATGAAGTAAAAACAGTGGGCGCCCCATCGTACACATCAGGCGTCCAAAAATGAAAGGGCGCTGCCGAAACTTTAAATGCCATGGAAAACATCAGCAACAACATCCCCGCAATAAACAAGGCTGAGTTTGTGCCATTGGTGGCAACTGTACTGAACGTACCGGTTGATCCATACACTAATGCTATTCCCATCAGCATAAGACCTGTGGAAAAAGCCCCTAACAAAAAATATTTTAAAGAAGCTTCATTACTTTTCAAATTCCTTTTATCACTGCCGGTTAAAATATAAAGAGGTATGGAAATGATCTCAATTCCAAGAAACAACATCAGCAATGAGCGAAAAGAAGAAACAAGGGTAACGCCGCAAAGAACAAAAAATATCAACGCAAAATATTCCCCGTAATTGATCCCTACTTTTTCCATATCTCTTGCCGACAAGAGAAAATAGACAAGAGTGCATGCAAAAATAATTGCAGTGAACAAAAGAGTAAACCTGTCAAAGCCCAGCATACCCTTTGTATCAATTCTGAAAAAAACCGTTCCGGATATTTCGAGTACATTGGAAACCAATACGACTATTGACCCCAGTATTGCGAGATTACGAATGGCTGCCTTATTTGTCAGCAAAATGCTGCTGAACATCATGATCACTCCAAAAACCGCCGTTAATATTAATGCATTCATATTCCCGGATCTGCTTTTCTAAAATTTATTTGACAAATAAACCTGTTACATCCGCCTTTTTCAAAATAAACTCTGATGTTTCCTGTGTTATATTTAAAACCATTTTGGGATACAGGCCAATTACAAATACAAGAGCCACAATAATTGCAAGGGCCATTTTTTCATTCAACCGCAGTGAATACCCTGCCGCCGTTAATGAATTTGTTTCTCCATAAAAAACTTTGCGGATCATGTTTAACATATAAACCGCTGCCAGAATAATTGTAATGCCAGCCAGCACCGTAAATACAATATAATATTTCGTAATGCTGGAAGCAAAGATCCCATTGAACATGAGAAACTCGCCAATGAATCCATTGGTCAGTGGTAAACCAATATTTGCCAATGCAACCACTACAAGCAAAATCGCCATAGCAGGTGATTTTTGTGCCAGTCCGCCTAATTCAGAGATCTTTCTTGTTCCGAATTGTCTTTCTATTAATTCAACCACGATCCACAAACCAATAATATTGATGCCATGATTGAACATCTGGATCATGACTCCCTGCATCCCGCTTTGTGTTTCGGCAAAAAGAGCAGCACACATTAAACCAATGTGTGCAATGGAAGAATAAGCTACGAGCCGTTTCAGATCATCCTGTCGTATCGCAATCAGGGAAGCATAAACCATCCCGGTTATGGCAAGGGTAGAAACCGTATCACCCCATTGATAAAATGACATATGCAAAACCGGCATCAGCCACCTGATCATTCCAAGCAAACCCATCTTTACCATTACACCACTTAATATCATTGTAACTGCCGTAGGAGATTGTTCATAGGTATCCGGTTGCCAGGTATGCAGGGGCCAGACAGGCATTTTGATGCCAAAGGCAATGAACATAAGCCAAAACAACCACGATTCCGATTTATTCGCCAGCGGTGTATTGTAAAATGCAGATATGTCAAAAGAATGATCAGCGGTTTGCAGATATATATATATAATGGCCACCAGCATCAGGATGGAGCCTGTGAACGTGTAAATAAAAAATTTGAACGTAACTGCAATTCGTTTTTCACCACCCCACTGCGAACAAAGAAAATAAGCAGGTATTAACGCCAATTCCCAGAAAAAATAAAACAGCAAAGCATCCATTGCCAGGAAAACACCCATCAGGCCGACCTGCATCAATAACATCAATGCAAAAAAATTAGCTGGTTTTTTGTAT
>JBIOGV010000283.1:0-4791 GCA_044448365.1 Chitinophagales bacterium | reverse complement strand
GGGATTTATTGGCTCACATGTAGTGCGGTTGTTTGTAAATAAATATCCGCAGTACAGGATCATTAACCTGGATGCATTAACCTATGCCGGAAATCTCGAAAACCTCCGGGATATTGAAGATGCCCCAAATTATTATTTTGAAAAGGCAAATATTTTAGAGACTTCAGAGATAGAGAAAGTTTTAAATAAGTACCAGCCCGATGGCATTATTCATCTTGCAGCTGAATCGCATGTTGACCGTTCCATCCTTTCGCCCATCGATTTTGTTTATACCAATGTCATTGGCACAGTTACTTTTTTGAATGCTGTCAAAAAATTCTGGAATAAGAGCTATGAGGGAAAGCTTTTTTATCATATATCAACAGATGAAGTATATGGGGCATTAGGTGAAACGGGTTTCTTCACCGAGCATACGCCCTATGCACCCAATTCTCCTTATTCTGCTTCGAAAGCTTCTTCTGATCATTTTGTGCGGGCTTACGGAGAGACGTTTCAATTACCTGTTATTATTACAAACTGCTCAAATAATTATGGTCCCAATCATTTCCCGGAAAAATTAATTCCTCTTTTCATCAATAATATCATTCATAAAAAACCATTGCCTGTTTATGGTGACGGATTGTACACCAGGGACTGGTTGTATGTAAAAGATCACGCCGCGGCAATTGACCTTGTTTTTCACAAGGGAAAGATCTTTGACACCTACAACATAGGAGGATTTAATGAATGGAGAAATATTGATCTTGTCAAATTATTGTGCAGGCTGATGGATGAAAAACTTGAAAGGGAAAAAGGTGAAAGTGAAAAGCTGATAACTTATGTAAAAGACAGGCCGGGTCATGACAGAAGATATGCTATCGATGCAACAAAGATCAATAAAGAATTGGGCTGGAAACCAAGTGTAAGTTTTGAAGAAGGTCTTTCTCAAACCATAGACTGGTATTTACAAAATAAAGAATGGTTAAAACATGTTACTTCGGGTGAGTACCAAAAATATTATCAGGTTCAATATTTAACTTCTCATCAATGAAAGGCATTATCCTGGCAGGCGGATCAGGTACAAGATTATATCCAATAACGAAGGCGATATCAAAACAGCTAATGCCAATTTATGATAAGCCAATGATCTATTATCCATTGTCTGTTTTGATGATGACAGGCATTCGTGAAATCTTGATCATTACTACGCCGGAAGACAATTCGCAATTCAAACGATTACTGGGTGATGGAAGCCAGTTAGGATGCCATTTTGAATACGCAATACAGAAAGTCCCCAACGGCCTGGCTCAGGCTTTTGTGATCGGTGCAAAATTTATTGGCAGCGATAAAGTAGCATTGATACTTGGGGATAATATTTTTTATGGAACAGGCCTTGGAAGACAATTGCAGGCCTTGAATAATGTAGAGGGAGGTTATGTATTTGCTTACAAAGTTTCAGATCCCGAACGATATGGAGTAGTGGAATTTGACAATAAAATGAAGGCTATTTCGATTGAAGAAAAACCCAAACATCCCAAATCGAATTATGCAGTGCCGGGTTTATATTTTTATGATAATGAAGTTGTGGAGATAGCAAAAAATTTAAAACCCTCTTCAAGAGGCGAATATGAAATCACTGATGTAAACAAGGCGTATTTGCAAAAAAGAAAATTAAAGGTATCTGTTCTCGACAGGGGAACGGCCTGGTTAGATACAGGCACTTTCGAATCTTTAGGGGATGCCAGTGAATTTGTACGGGTGATTGAAAAAAGACAGGATACCAAGATCGGGTGTATTGAAGAAGTGGCTTTCCGTATGAAGTATATCAACAAACAACAACTTTTGAATATCGCATCGGAACTTGATAAGAGTGGCTATGGCGTATATTTAAAAAAATTGATAAAGGAAGCATGAATTATTCAGCACATGCAACTGCTGTTATTGATGAGGGTTGCGAGATCGGCGAAGGAGTTAAGATCTGGCATTTCAGCCACATCATGACCGGCTGTAAAATTGGTGACGGATGTAATATCGGGCAAAATGTTGTTGTATCTCCGAAAGTGATCCTTGGAAAAAATGTTCGTGTGCAAAATAATGTTTCTATTTATGAAGGAGTGATTTGTGAAGATGATGTTTTTCTTGGGCCTTCAATGGTGTTTACCAATGTTATTAATCCCCGCAGCGCTGTAAGCCGAAAACATGAGTACCTGAAAACTTATGTTAGAAAAGGTGCAAGTATTGGTGCAAACGCTACCATCGTATGCGGAAATGAAATTGGCGAATACGCTTTTATCGGAGCCGGGGCAGTCATTACGAAACCTGTTCCCGCCTACGCACTGGTAGTTGGTAATCCCGGGAAGCAGATTGGCTGGATGAGTGAGCATGGCCATCGACTGTATTTTGATGAAAAAGGGCTGGCCAGTTGTGACGAAACAGGAGAAAAGTATATTTTACAAAACAACAGCGTTAAAAAGATCCTTAACTAATGAAAAGATTTGCATTAATTGGTTGCGGAGGCTATATAGCTCCCCGGCATATGAAAGCAATCAAAGAAACAGGTAATAATTTAATTGCGGCTCTTGACAAACATGACTCAGTGGGAGTTTTGGATAGTTATTTTCCCGAAACGGAATTTTTTACCGAGTTTGAAAGATTCGACCGGCATATTGAAAAATTAAAAAGACTGGGAATTCAAACTGATTTTGTAGCAGTCTGCTCACCCAATTACCTGCATGATGCACACATTCGTTTTGGTCTTCGGATCGGGGCAGATGTGATTTGTGAAAAACCTCTTGTACTGAATCCCTGGAACGTAGATGCTCTTGCAGAAATAGAAAAGGAAACAGGCAAAAAAATATTTACAATTCTTCAATTGCGTTTGCATCCTGCCATTATTGCTCTGCGTGAAAAAGTTCAAAACGCCCCGCCGGACAAAAAATACAATATTGATCTGCGTTATATTACTTCCCGCGGTCATTGGTATCATATCAGCTGGAAAGGTGATATTCAGAAAAGCGGTGGCATTGCCACTAATATCGGCATACACTTTTTTGATATGTTGCTTTGGATATTTGGCGATGTGATATCTAATGAAGTATTTCAGCATACGAGTGAAACTGCATCGGGAAAACTTGAACTGGAAAAGGCCAATGTAAATTGGTTTTTGAGTATTGATGCCAATAATTTGCCTGATGAAGCCAAGCGTACAGGCAAAAGAACTTTTCGTTCCCTTTCAATAAATGAAGATGAATTTGAATTCAGCGAAGGGTTTACAGAATTGCATACACGTTCGTACGAAGAAATTTTGAAAGGCAATGGGTTCCCGATCTCCGAAGCGTTGAAATCAATTGAATTGGTGCATGCAATCAGAAATAAAAATAAATAGCATCTAATCCCTTTAAAAATAAACTATGCCTAAAATAGCATTAATAACGGGTGTTACGGGACAGGACGGGGCTTATCTTTCAGAATTTCTTTTGAATAAAGGATACATCGTGCATGGTATAAAACGTCGCTCCTCATTATTTAACACTGAGAGAATAAATCACCTGTACCAGGACCCCCATGAACGAAACAAAAATTTCATTCTTCATTTCGGTGACCTTTCAGACAGTACCAATCTCATTCGAATCATCCAGGAAGTGCAGCCTGATGAGATTTATAATCTTGGTGCAATGAGCCATGTGAAAGTAAGTTTTGATACTGCTGAATATACCGGAAACACCGATGGTTTAGGCACATTAAGAATCCTGGAAGCGGTTCGTTTATTGGGGCTGACAAAGAAAACAAAAGTTTACCAGGCTTCAACTTCTGAATTATATGGCCTGGTCCAGGAAGTGCCTCAAAGTGAAAAAACTCCTTTTTATCCACGCAGTCCCTATGGTGTTGCCAAATTGTATGCGTACTGGATAACTGTCAACTACCGGGAAGCCTATAACATGTTTGCATGCAATGGAATTCTTTTTAATCATGAAAGCCCTTTGCGTGGTGAGACTTTTGTAAGTCGCAAGATAACCCGTTCAGTTGCCCAGATGGCCCTCGGTCTCCAGGATAAACTTTACATTGGTAATTTAAATGCCAAACGTGACTGGGGTCATGCAAAAGATTATGTTGAAGCAATGTACCTGATGCTTCAGCAAAATGAACCGGAGGATTTTGTGATTGCAACGGGAGTCACTACTTCGGTAAAGGATTTTATTGCTATAGCCTTTTCTGAAGTGGGCGTTGAACTTGAGTTTTCCGGAAACGGTGTTGATGAAAAAGGCAGAGTGAAATCTTCTTCAGATCCCCTGTGTTTTCCGAATGGCAAAGAAGTGGTTTGCGTCGATGCTTCTTATTTCCGGCCTACAGAAGTTGATTTATTAATTGGTGATCCTACCAAAGCAATGACCAAACTTGGATGGAAACCAAAATATAGTTTGGCCGAAATGGTCAAAGAAATGGTAGCCGCAGATTTAATACTGTTTCAAAAAAATAAAATTTTAAAAGAAGCAGGCTTTAATATCCTGCGACAGTTTGAATAATGGAAAAAGACAGTAGAATTTACATAGCAGGACATCGCGGAATGGTCGGTAGCGCTATCCTGAGGCGTCTCGAAAAAGAAGGCCATCAGAATTTTATTTTCCGCAACTCCGGTGAACTTGATCTGCGGGATCAACAGGCGGTTGCTGGTTTTTTTGAAAAAGAAAAACCAGACTATGTTTTTTTAGCGGCTGCAAAAGTTGGTGGTATCCTGGCAAACAATACATATCGTGCCGAATTTCTTTATGATAACCTGGCGATACAAAACAATGTGATCCATCAATCCTATCT
>JBIOGV010000282.1:0-4796 GCA_044448365.1 Chitinophagales bacterium | reverse complement strand
GGGATAAACGATGGGAAAGAGTGAAGCTTGCTTATGATGCGCTTGTAAACGGCGCCGGGGAAAAAGCTACTGATGCATTGCAAGCCATTGAAAATTCCTACAAAAATAACATCACCGATGAATTTATAAAACCCTGCGTGATCGTTGATGAAGTGCAGCAACCGCTTGCAAAGATCAAAGATGGAGATGTAGTGATCTGTTTCAATTTCAGAACAGATCGTTGCCGTGAAATCACACAAGTGCTTACACAAATTGATCTCCCTGATTTTGGAATGAAAAAATTATCTCTTGATTATACTACAATGACTGAATATGATCATTCATTCAACAATGTGCACATCATTTTCAGCAACGACAATCTGAAAAATACATTGGGTGAAATCTTAGAACAACAACATTTGAAACAGATCAGGATTGCAGAGACCGAAAAATATCCTCATGTTACATTTTTTTTCAGTGGCGGCAGGGAAATTCCTTTCGAGGGTGAAAAAAGAATTCTTATCCCTTCACCAAAAGTGGCTACGTATGATCTGAAACCGGAGATGAGCGCTTATGAAGTTACCAATGCGCTGCTTCCCGAGATCAAAAATCAAACCGCCGATTTTATTTGTCTGAATTTCGCCAATGCCGATATGGTGGGTCATACCGGTGTTTGGGAAGCTGCCATTAAAGCTGTAGAGACAGTAGATACATGTGTTGAAAAAGTTGTGACTGCCGGTTTGGAAAATGGGTACACCAGTTTTGTGACTGCCGATCATGGCAATGCTGACTATATGATCAATGAAGATGGTACACCAAATACGGCTCATACATTGAATCCTGTTCCTTTTTTTATTGTTGATAAAAACTGGAGGGGAAAATTAAAGCCAGGTAAATTAGGAGACATTGCGCCCACTATTTTAACTCTTATGGATATCCCGGTTCCAAACGAAATGACTGGTGAAATTTTAATTACTAAATAGTTTTTAAGATGTTTAAAAAAATCTTATTGGTACTGTTAGTCATTTTAATAGTTATCCAGTTCATTCATCCTTCAAGAAATAGATCAACAGGCGATCAGCCAAATAATATTTCAAAAGCATACAATGTCCCGGCAAGGGTAAAGACGATCTTAGAGAAAGCTTGCCTGGATTGTCATAGCAATAACACAAGATATCGCTGGTATTTTAAAATTCAACCTGTGGATTGGTGGCTCACAAGTCACATCAATGATGGACGAGAAGAATTGAATTTTGATGAATTTACAGATAAGCCTGCCCGTTATAAATATCATAAACTCGAATCAGCGATCGACCTGGTAAAAAAAGGAAAGATGCCTTTGAATTCGTATCTGTGGGTTCATAAAGATGCCTTATTATCCGACCAGGAAAAGGACACGATAATGAACTGGGCGCAGGGGATAACAAATGATATGAAAGCAAAATATCCCCCTGACAGTCTTACACGAAAACAAGCAGAGCGTTAACACAAAATGTATCCTAAGCAATAAGAATGTTGAAGAGTGCGATCAAATCGCCTTTTTACACAACCCGGATAAATACTCTTAGCCGGTATCAATAAATTTTAATAATAAGAAAACCTGATTTTTTACAATTTGATGCAGCTTTATAAACCAAAAATTGTCTAAATTACAGGCAACCAAAGGGAATTTATGACCGAGGAAGCCATTTTAAAAGGCTGTTTGCAAAACGACCCCACCGCGCAAAAGGAACTATATACCCGGTATAGTCCTAAAATGTTGTCGGTATGTTATCGTTTCGCGCATAATCGTGAGGATGCTGAGGATATGTTGCAGGAAGGTTTCATTAAGATCTTTTCACAAATGCATACGTTTGGCAACAGAGGCGCTTTTGAAGGATGGATAAGAAGAATAGTTGTGCATACTTGTATCAATATTCTGAAAAAGAATAAAAAATTTAATGAAAGCGTTGATATCATTCATGCAACAGGAGCGCAGATCAGGGAAGAGAGTGTGCCGTCTATTGTGCAGGCAAAACAGATTGTAGAATGTATCAGGATGCTGCCGGTTGGCTATCGAACGGTTTTAAACTTGTATGCGATTGAGGGATACAGTCACCGTGAAATTGGTTTGATGCTGGACATAGAAGAAAGTACAAGCCGAAGCCAGTATACGAGAGCTAAAGCAATGTTAGAAGATATTTTGATAAGAAAGAAGATCATTCAAAAACCAAAAGAAGACATTGAGTGGCTGGCTGCCATGAAAAGATAACCGATCCTGACCCCTAAATTACTGACTGAATATGGAGAGAAATTTTAATAATGAGTTTGAAAGGTTCTTAAAGGAAAATGCTGATCAATACCGGTTGTATCCTTCTTCAAAAGTATGGGATGGAATTTATGCAGCTCTTCATACCCGCCGGAAATGGTTTGGCCTGGGGATAGTTTTATTATTAATAACCGGCTCACTGGTTACTTTGTTGATTACCCGTTCTTCTAAAGAAACCGTTATTAATACCAGCAGGCCCACTCAAAGTAAGCAACATGTTTATTTTTCTCCTTCGGAAATTCCACAGGCACAGTCAGACAAGGGGATCAGTTTGAACAACCCTAAAAATAATTCAATACATCTTATTGCAGTAAACAGCAATATTTCTCCGGATATAATTTCGAATCCAACTGCTAACAGTTTACTTTTCGCAAAAGAAAATAATCTATATAACGAAAATAAGACCAGCAGAGTTGAACCATTAAACTTAAATATAACGGACGAGTTAACTGACCAGGATATTGTCAACCTGTTGCCACAAAAAACTTTTGATTATCCAAAGAGCCTGGGTAATTCAAATCCATTTAACTGGACAATAGAAAGCGTTATGAATAGCTTTACTAAAAGAAATAAAAGACTTACGTTCCAGGTTAATCTCACACCCACTGTCAGCTACAGAAAATTATCCGCGAACAAACCTTTCCTTGTCTCTGCAGCTTCAACCAATGCACCTTCTACCTATGCGCCGCTATATAATATAAATAGTGTTGTAACACACAAACCTGATTTGGGTCTTGAATTTGGCCTGGCCGCAAAATATTCTCTGGCTAGTAATTTCAAGTTAAAGGCAGGACTTCAATTCAACATCAATCGATATGACATTAAAGCATTTAATTCTTCATACGAAATAGCAAAAATAGATTTAAGAGGCAACAGGGGAGTGGATTCTTTCTATGCTTTTAGCACACATAGAAATTTTAACGGTTATAAATCTGACTGGCTTCATAATTTTTATTTTGAAATATCAATGCCCGTTGGTTTTGAAGTGAATATTGTTGGAGACGACAAAGTGCAATTTGGTGTTGCCGGAACTATTCAGCCAACTTACGTGTTGGGAGATCGGGCTTATTTGCTTTCTTCTGATTATAAAAACTATGCAGAAGTGCCCTGGCTCACTCGTCGTTGGAACGTAAATACAGGATTAGAAACGTTTGTATCGTATTCAACCGGTAAAATGAAATGGCAGGTTGGCCCACAGGTGCGTTACCAGTTGCTTTCAAGCTTTATTGATCAGTATCCTGTAAAAGAAAATCTTTTTGATTTTGGTTTGAAGGTTGGCGTATCGCTTACTAAATAACCGATACTAACTGCTGTTATAATTAAAAAACCCTGTTATCGTTAACAGGGTTTTCTCTTGAACCAGGTTTCGCTTTAATTTTATCAATTATTAAAATATTTCCAGGATGAAAAATTGCCGGATATCCATATTATTATTGTTTACTTTTTTTTGCTGTACCTGCAAACATAAAAAGAATGATGTTTTTCCTGTTATTGATTTTATCAGGGGCCAGGTAGCGGGTGTTGACACTTCCGTTTACCCGATCATCAAGCGTGTGCCGCTGACGGACAGCACTTATGACACAACATATGTAAAAAGAGAAGATTTTAAAATACTGGCAATAGATTTTCTTGAAACACCTGACATTTCAAAAAAATCGGGTGGAGCCTATACGGAAGAACGAATGATGAACAATGACCTGGGCCAAGCTGTTTTTATAGCAACACCAAAAGATAAAAATCTTGAGGTGCAGAGAGAGGAAGTAAGAATTGTTCCCGGTCCGCCAAAGGATACAATAAAAAGCATTTACATTGAAAAATTTACAAGCAATAACGATAGTTCAGTGATCAAAAGAATGACCTGGTATACAGACCGAAAATTCCAGGTAGTGACGATCACCCAGAAAAAGAACGGGGATGAAAAAACATCAGTGATGGAAGTTATCTGGAATGATGAAAAAAATAATTAATCAAATTGTAAATGACTCCTGAAGAATATAAAAAAATTTCTGCCGATATACCGGGAAGCCCGGGCGTTTATAAATATTTTGATACCGATAACAAGCTGATTTATGTTGGCAAGGCAAAAAATCTGCGCAAACGTGTCACCTCCTACTTCATTAAAACCTTTACCAGCTATAAAACCTATGAACTGGTTCAGCGGATTTCAAGAATAGAGTTTACCATTGTAAATTCAGAACAGGACGCTTTTCTGCTGGAAAATTCACTGATCAAACAATATCAGCCAAGGTTCAATATCAATCTCAAGGATGATAAAAGTTATCCTTATATCGTCATAAAAAATGAGCCATTCCCAAGGGTATTCTTAACGAGAAAAAAAATCAGCGATGGTTCAGAATACCTGGGCCCGTACACATCCGTAGGCAAGGTCCGGGAATTGCTGACCTTTATTAAACAAACCATTCAACTAAGAACTTGTTCGTTAAACCTCACCGAAAAAAATATAGACAAAAAAAAATTTAAAGTCTGTCTCGAGTATCATTTGGGTAAT
>JBIOGV010000281.1:0-4828 GCA_044448365.1 Chitinophagales bacterium | reverse complement strand
TCAAGGTTAATGCTTAAAGAATTACTCCCATTCAAATAGTCATCTGCATAATTGCCTTCATCATAATACTTCTTTAATTTGTAAAGGCTGCACCAGCCATAGGCGCCATTTGTATTGATCTTTCCAAAAAAACAGGAAGAATCCCTGACAACAATTCCATCAGTCAGGTATCCATCATCATAGTAACCAAAATAACGTTTGGAATTTTTCAGATCATAAAAGAATGATGTGTCCTGCAGCATATCCTTGTTATTTCTGTTTATGCAGCCAATTACTATCTGGTCGTCGGTCTTTTCTGAATAAAACCTGGCATCCTTTAAAAAACTATTATAAGATGAGGTTCCGCTGCTGACCCAATCCCCATTTGACCAGGTGCCTTCAAAGAGTTTTTTTGTATCCAGCTCATACTGGTAGCCGCTTCCATCTTTTTTACCGTTCGAGTAAATATTATCAGCCAGTGTTGTACCATTTGCATTGATAAAAATGCAGCGGCCTTCATAGGTATCATTTTTCAGATTGCCACATAAGATCCCTTTATTTCCATACACAAAACTACCGGCACCTTCTTTTTTTCCATCTGCAAATCCACCCACATAAATATCACCATCCTTATTCAGGAAAGCGCCCCTGCCATTCAGTTTTCCATTTTTCCATTCGCCGCTTAAAAAAGTTCCGTCTGCAAAAAGCAATGCACCCTTACCATTGAAAATGCCATCTACAAAATTACCGGCATAGCGAAGAGTCGTTTTGTTACTATAGATAGCCACTCCTATACCATTAGGTTGTTTGTTTTTTATTTCTCCTACATAATTAAATGAAGTTCCCCAGACATCTTTGAGGTTTTCGAGGCGGCCGGTTGTTTGGGCAGACAAACTTGCAATGATAAGGCAAGAAGTTAGTAACAGGACTATTTTTTTCATAGAACAGAATTTATTGGATTTTAAATCGGGTATAAAAATCTTCAATAAAATCAATATATGCAATACCCCATAGTAATTATTTTTAATTTGTCAGGGGAGCTGGCTGTCTTTAATCCTCACCCCATCTCGCTTCGCTCGACACCCCTCTCCACAAGTGGAGAGGGGACGGGGTGAGGTTCTGACTATTGACTATCTTTGCCCACTGTCAAAATGGCTTCAATCAATTTGTTGCCCAGTTTTTGACATTTGTAATCTCTTCGTGTTCTTCGTGTACCCCCTTTGTGTCCTTTGTGACCTATTTGGACACAAAGAACACCAGGAACCACAAAGAACACTACGAATTCTAAAACAGAAAATTCTTTATAATGGCTGGATTATTTTCCTCATTCTTTGGCGGCAGCAAGTCGGAAAAAGATGTAAAAAAATTAACGCCTTTTGTGGCTAAGATCAATCATCATTTTGCTTCTTATCAATCCATAACCAATGATGAACTGCGAAATAAAACCAGCGAATTTCGCCAGCGCATACAGGAACATTTAAAAGAAATTGATGCCCAGATTGCCGACGCAACCAAACGCGCCGATGATCTTCCTTTTAATGACCTGCTTGGTAAGGATGCCATTTACCAGGAAGCTGATAAACTAAAAAAAGACCGCGATAAAAAAATTGAAGAAGCACTGGATGAAATTCTTCCCGAAGCATTTGCTGTAGTAAAAGAAACTTCACGCCGCTTCAAAGACAATAAAGAAATCATTTCCACGGCTACTCAATTGGACCGTGACCTGAGTGTGGAAAAAGAATATGTGCGAATAGAAAATGACAAGTCAATCTTTCAAAATACCTGGACAGCAGCAGGCGGACAAGTTACCTGGAACATGGTACACTATGATGTGCAATTGATCGGCGGTGTGGTGCTTCACCAGGGAAAGATCGCGGAAATGGCAACGGGTGAAGGAAAGACATTGGTCTCAACGCTGCCAGCTTATTTAAATGCACTTGCCGGTGAAGGTGTAAATATTGTAACAGTAAATGATTACCTCGCACGTCGTGACCAGGAATGGAACGGCCCCATTTTCGAATGGCTGGGCATCACTGTTGATTGCATCGACAAACACAATCCGAATAGTGAAGAAAGAAGAAAGGCGTACCTCGCCGACATTACTTATGGAACCAATAATGAATTTGGTTTTGACTATCTGCGTGACAACATGGTGCATGCTGCCGATGAAATGGTGCAGCGCAAACATCATTATGCCATGGTGGATGAAGTAGATTCTGTATTGATCGATGATGCAAGAACACCATTGATCATTTCCGGCCCGGTGCCCAAAGGAGAAGATCAGCAATTCCATGTTCTGAAACCACGTGTTCAGCAATTGGTGGAAGCGCAGGAAAGAATCATTCGAGCAAATCTCAATGATGCAAGAAAAAAATTTACTGATGGTGATGATGATCCGAAAAGTGGCGGCTTGAGTTTGTTCAGAGCATTCCGTGGTTTGCCAAAATACAGTCCAACTATAAAGTTTTTATCTGAGGCCGGCATTAAAGTAAAAATGCAAAAAGCGGAAAATTTTTATCTGCAGGATCAGCAGCGCAACATGCACATTGTAGATGCAGATCTGCTTTTCACCATTGATGAAAAAAATAACCAGGTTGATCTAACTGATAAAGGCCTTAACATGATCACCAAGACCGGTGAAGATCCTGAATTTTTCATTCTTCCAGATATTGGTGTGAAGCTCGCTGAACTGGAAAAACAAGATGGTCTTGACAAAGAAGAGATCCTTAAAAAGAAGGAAGATATATTAAATGATTATGCGCAAAAAGCAGATCGCATACATGCGGCGCAACAATTATTAAAAGCCTACACGCTGTTTGAAAAAGATGTGGAGTACGTAGTAATGGATGGTGCTATTAAAATTGTAGATGAACAAACAGGCCGTATCCTTGAAGGCCGTCGTTACAGTGATGGTTTGCACCAGGCCATTGAAGCAAAAGAAAATGTAAAGATCGAAGCGGCCACGCAAACCTATGCTACGGTTACGCTGCAAAATTATTTCCGCATGTATCACAAACTCGCGGGTATGACGGGTACTGCAGAAACGGAAGCAGCAGAGTTGTGGAGCATTTATAAATTAGATGTAGTTACTATCCCCACCAATGTAAAAATGATCCGCAAGGACAACCAGGACCTTGTGTACAAAACCAAGCGTGAGAAATATAAATTCGTCATTGATGAAATAGAAGCCCTGCGCAATGCAGGCCGTGCTTCGCTTGTAGGTACTACGTCCGTTGAAGTAAGTGAATTGCTGAGCCGTATGCTGCAGGTCAAAAAAATTCCGCACAATGTGCTCAATGCAAAACAACATGCCCGTGAAGCACAGGTTGTAGCCGAAGCGGGTTTGCCCGGCGCTGTTACCATTGCCACTAACATGGCCGGTCGTGGTACGGATATCAAATTGGGTCCCGGTGTAAAAGATGCCGGTGGTTTGGCAATTATTGGAACAGAACGTCACGAGAGCCGTCGTGTGGACAGGCAGTTGCGCGGACGTGCGGGACGACAGGGTGATCCCGGTACTTCGCAATTCTATGTTTCATTAGAAGATGATCTCATGCGCATGTTCGGCAGTGAACGTATTGCCGGTCTCATGGATAAACTCGGTTACAAAGAAGGTGATGTGATACAGCACAGCATGATCACCAAAAGTATTGAACGTGCACAAAGAAAAGTAGAAGAAAATAATTTTGGAATCAGAAAACGTTTGCTGGAGTACGATGATGTGATGAACAACCAGCGTAATGTTATCTATGGCCGCCGCAATCATGCTTTGTTTGGTGAAAGGCTAGCTCTGGATATTGACAATGCATTTTCCATGGTGGCTGAAAGCCTGGTAATGGGTTTCAAAACTGAAGAGGATTATGAAGGTTTCCGTTTGGCATGTATTGTGAATTTTGGTATTGATCCGAAGATTGATGCTGAAACTTTTAAATCCAAAGATGAGAATTCACTCATTGACCAGCTATACGCTGAAGCCACTGAAAACTACCAGCACAAAAAAGATGAATTAAAAAAACATTCCATCCCCGTTTTCAAAAATATCCGGCTTACGCAGGGCAATCAGATTGAAAATGTAGTGGTTCCTTTTTCCGATGGACGCAAAGGCATCAATGCGCTCACCAACATGCAAAAAACTTTGGACAGTGGTGGTGAAGAGCTTTGCACCAGCCTGGAAAAAACAATTACGCTTGTGGTGATTGATGATGCATGGAAAGAACATCTGCGTGCGATGGATGATCTGAAGCAATCGGTACAAACGGCATACCTCGAACAAAAAGATCCGCTGGTTATTTATAAAATTGAATCCTACAACCTGTTCAGGAATATGAGCGGTGAATTGAACAAGGACATTGTCTCCTTTCTTTGCCATGCTACTATTCCTATTCAACAGGAACCTGGCAGCCGTGAGGCTGCAATGCAACTCAGGGAAGGCCGCCAGGAAAAAACCGATCTTTCAAAACTCCGAGCCAACAAAGAAGATGTTGACCGAGCCGGCCAGGACTATGCAGCCAATGAACGAGATAAATATGAACCGGGCGGAGGTGGCACTGATGTTGCCGTAAAACAAGCCCCAATAAAAGTGGGACCCAAGATTGGTAGGAATGATCCTTGCCCTTGTGGTAGTGGTAAGAAGTATAAGCATTGCCATGGGAAGGAGGCGTGATAGGAGATAATAGATAAAAATTAATAGATAATAGTTAAGCATTCATGGAAGTGGGTGCTCTTATTTTGATACCATTTTGCTATTGGTTAATCCTGCTACTAACCTTTAAATATCGAATTATGCCATTCGATAAACTTTTTATCTGGTCTGTCTTTTTCTCTATGAGGCAAATTAAAAAGTTCATTC
>JBIOGV010000280.1:0-4853 GCA_044448365.1 Chitinophagales bacterium | reverse complement strand
GGCCTCATTTAAACAAAGGGTGACTGATTTATTTTTTACAGTTTTTTACTGATCAGCTCACCGGTTTCTAAAAAAGCTGAAATGAAAAAAAATTATGGCACGTTACAATGGTCCAAAGACCAAGATCTCCCGCATTTTTGGTGAGCCCATTTTGGGCAATGGCAAGTGGCTGGGTAAGAACAGTAATCCGCCCGGTCAGCATGGAGCAACACGTAAGCGTAAAAGCTTAGGTGAATATGCACTTCAGCTTCGTGAAAAGCAAAAAGCAAAATACACTTACGGTGTGTTGGAAAGACAATTCCGTAAAACTTTTGTGGAAGCCGCTCGTCGTAAAGGTGCAACCGGTGATAACCTGATCAAATTACTGGAAGCCCGTTTGGACAATACCATTTTCAGGATAGGTATTGCACCAAGCCGGCCTGCTGCACGCCAGCTTGTAAGTCACAAGCATGTTACGGTAAATGGTGACGTAGTAAATGTTCCTTCTTTTTCATTAAAGCCGGGTGATATCATTGGCTTGAAAGAAAAAAGTAAGGGCAATACTTCTGTTACCAGCCAGATTCGCGGAAAGAATCAAAAGTTTAGCTGGCTGGACTGGAATGAAACCGAAATGACCGGAACATTCATTACTTATCCCGAAAGGGAGAGTGTGCCTGAAAATATTAAGGAGCAGCTGATCGTGGAATTGTACAGCAAGTAATGTGAATAGTGAATGGTGAGTTGTGAGTAGGGTTTAAATTCATAATTCACAACTGACTATTGACAATGCTGAATAGAATTACGGAACGATGAAAGGATTGCGACGCAACAGACGATGATAAGAATTCCCGGAGCTGGTATCCAAAAAATTTTAAAACAAAAATTAAAAAATAAATATGGCCATTTTAAATTTTCAGAAGCCAGATAAAATTATCCTGCAAAAAGCAACTGACTTCGAAGCACAATTTGAATTTCGTCCGCTTGAACCCGGCTATGCAGTTACCATTGGTAATGCACTGCGCCGTGTTTTACTGAGTTCATTGGAAGGTTACGCAATTACCGGCGTAAAGATCGAAGGAGTGGATCATGAGTTTGCAACGATCAAAGGTGTGAGTGAAGATGTGGTTGAGATTTTGCTGAATTTAAAACAAGTCCGTTTACGCAAAAAAGTGGATCATGAAGTGAGCCATGAAAGAATCTTGCTAACCGTAAGAAACAGAACCGAGTTGACTGCCGGCATGATCGGTGAAGGGACTCAAAGCTTTGAAGTGATGAATCCCCAGTTGCTGATCTGCACGCTTGATTCATCTGCAAAGATGGATATTGAAATAACCATTGGCAAGGGTCGTGGTTATGTTCCTGCTGAAGAAAATAAACCAAAGGATGCACCATTGGGTTATATTCCGGTTGATTCTATTTACACCCCGATCAAAAACGTAAAATATACCATTGAAAATACCCGCGTGGAGCAACGCACAGACTATGAGAAGCTGATCATGGAAGTTTCTACAGATGGTACGATCCATCCTGAAGAAGCAGTGAAACAGGCTTCACGCATTTTGATCCAGCACCTGATGATCATTACTGATGAGAACATCACATTCGATAATAAAGAAGAAAAGAAGGAAGACCTGGTTGATGAACAAACCCTGCAGTTGCGCAAGGTATTAAAGACCCCTTTGGAAGATCTTGATCTTTCGGTGCGTGCCTTCAACTGTTTGAAAGCTGCAAAAATTAACTCTTTGAGTGAGTTGGTTCAATACGAGCAGGAAGACCTGATGAAGTTCCGCAACTTCGGTCAGAAATCTCTGGCTGAGATTGAGCAGGTGCTTACTGAACGAGGTTTGCATTTCGGAATGGATCTGCAGAAGCTGGGTGTGGATGCGGATGAACTGTAGGAATGTGCCAATGTGAAAATACGCTAATGTGCTAATGATGTACAATAGCTTTCAATAATGTAGATTGTAATTCCTGACACGGTACAATCGATTTTTTTAAACAATAGTTTGACTGTGCTAATTACCAAATTAACACATTATCAAAGTAGCAAATTAAATAGTCATGCGTCACGGAGACAAGATCAAGAACCTGGGCAGAAAAAAAGCACACAGAGATGCTTTGCTGAGCAACCTCGCCTGCCAGTTAATTACTCACAAGAGAATCATGACAACAGTTGCCAAGGCAAAAGCTTTGCGTGTTTATGTTGAGCCTCTTATTACAAAAAGTAAAGAAAACAGCACACATCAGCGTCGTGTTGTATTTAGTTATCTGCAGGATAAAGATGCGATCACTGAACTTTTCAGTACAGTGGCAGTAAAAATTGCCGGTCGTCCCGGTGGTTATACGCGCGTTATCAAACTGGGAACCCGTCCCGGTGATAATGCAGAACAGGCATTGATAGAGCTGGTTGATTTCAACGAGATCTATGGCAAAGGAAAAGAAGAAAGAAAAGAAGGAGCAAAAAGAACCAGGCGTGGGCGTGGTGGAGCTAAGAAAGCTACTGAAGAAAAGTCCGAAGCTGAGGAAACAAAGGAAGAAGCAGCAACCGAAAAATGAAAATTCAACGATTTCTTTTCATATGAGCCCCCGATTAATCGGGGTTTTTTTATAAATGCCAGCGGTTGAAACCGTCGGCTATTCATGTGAACAATTATTTCCTCCAAAAATCATCAATTCATTTTCTTTGCAAAATCTTTTTAAAATGCCCGATCGTCAAATTCCCGCTATTTTATTGTTAGAAGATGGAACTGTTTGTCATGGTAAAGCATTTGGCGCCATTGGTACAACGGCCGGTGAGATATGCTTTAACACCGGCATGACCGGTTACCAGGAAGTATTTACCGATCCCAGTTATTATGGCCAAATACTCATCATGAACACGGTTCATATTGGTAACTACGGAGTGAAAGATGAAGATGTGGAATCGGATAATGTAAAGATCCGCGGATTGATCGGTCGTAATCTCGAAGACCAGTATTCAAGAAAATTGGCGAAGGGTTCATTGGAAGATTATTTAAAAACAAATAATATTGTTTCCATTGAAGGAGTTGATACAAGGGCATTGGTGGCGCATATTCGTACCAAAGGTGCCATGAACTGTATTATTTCTTCTGTAATCGCTGATGTTGCACAGTTAAAAAAGAAATTATCTGAAGTACCAAATATGAATGGACTGGAACTGGCTTCCCAGGTAAGTACAAAACAAGTTTATGAGAAGGGTGATAAAAATTCCCCGGTCAGGATTGCCGTAATGGACTATGGAGTGAAGATACATATTTTGAAATGCATGGTTGAACGGGGAGCTTATGTAAAAGTTTTCCCCGCCAAAACAAAACTGGAAGAAGTAAAACAATTCAATCCTTCGGCTTATTTTATTTCCAACGGACCTGGTGATCCTGCAGCGATGGATTATGCGATTGATACATTGAAACAAATTCTAAAGGAAGATAAGCCCGTATTTGGAATTTGCCTTGGTCATCAATTGCTGGCACTGGCAAATGATATTCCTACTTTTAAAATGCATCATGGTCATCGCGGTTTGAATCACCCGGTGAAAAACCTGGTGACGGGTAAGTGCGAAATAACTACTCAAAATCATGGTTTTGGTGTTGACCCCGAAGCTGTAAAGAAAGCTAAGAATATTGAAGTAACACACGTAAATCTAAATGATCGCTCCATTGAAGGAATTCGTATAAAGAACAAACCTGCTTTTTCAGTTCAATACCATCCTGAAAGTACTCCCGGTCCGCAGGATTCAAGATATTTATTTGATGAATTTATTTCTCTAATAAACACGAATTCCCGCTAATTACACGAATTAGTTTAATTCGTGAATATTCGTGTAATTCGTGCTGCAATGTTTCCCACACTAACAACTGAGCGATTCATTTTGCAACAGGTATTACCGGAAGACCAGCAATTCATATTCGAGGGGCTAAGTCATCCTGATATTATTCCATTCTACGGTGTCAGGTTCGATTCATTTGAAGCCACAAAAACACAAATAGACTGGTATGAGAAAAGTTACCGGGAAGGTACAGGTCATCCGTGGAAAATTATAGAAAAAATTTCGGGGAAAAAGATAGGAGTAGTTGCTTATTATTATTATAAATCCGGGCATAAAAAAGCAGAAGTTGGATTTTGGATCTTTCCTCAATTCTGGAACAAAGGCATAACAACTGAAGTTCTCAAAGCGGTTATTGAATATTGCCAGAAAGAAAAAGATATTCACAGATTAGAAGCCTTTATAGAGGAAGGGAATGTAGCAAGTTGCAGGGTCCTGGAAAAACTGGGCTTCATTTATGAAGGAACTATGAAGGAATGCGAGATAAAGAATGGAAAGTATATTAGCCTTCTTATTTATGCTCTTATTAAGAATGATAAGTAAAAGTAAAAAATCAAAAATCAAACGCTTCCCGTGAATATTAATTTCCACTTTTTACTTTTTACTTTTTACTTTTGAATTTATGAAGATCGCCATTATCAACGGGCCCAACCTAAATCTTCTCGGTACAAGAGAAACAGATGTCTATGGCAACATGCCATTCGAAAAATTCTTCGATTCGCTTACCCAAAAATATCCTTCTGTGAAATTTTCTTATTATCAAAGCAATATCGAAGGGGAATTGATCAATGCTTTACAATCAGCAGGATCCGACTGCGACGGAATCATTTTAAATCCCGCTGGTTACACCCATACTTCCGTTGCTATTGGTGATGCCATTGCTGCGATTAAAACTCCTGTTATCGAAGTGCATATCTCTAATGTTCATGCAAGAGAAGATTTTCGAAAACTCTCTCACGTATCGGGGAAATCAGTTGGGAGTATTTTTGGGTTGGGATTGAAGGGATATGAATTGGCGGTTGAATGGTTC
>JBIOGV010000279.1:0-4927 GCA_044448365.1 Chitinophagales bacterium | reverse complement strand
TTTTTATATTCATCATTTCGGAAAAAAACTTTTCTTTTTCTTCGATAAAAGGAAAATGTGCAGAATTGGAAAACCAAATGATTTTCTTCTGAGTTTTGAATTTTTGGAAATACTGTTCTGTTAATTCGAAAGGATCAGTGTAATCATATTTACCAGTGAAAAAATAGACCGGTATGGTTAAGGAATCAATTTTATCAATGAGTTTATTTGAAGAATAATTATATACCATATGCCGCTGGCAAAACTGGGAGCCTTTTTGAACATTTAAAGCATCCTGCAAAGTATACTCCTTTGCTTTCAAGCCAATCCACAAGAAAGGCCAAAATGATGTCCACCCCCTTACTTCTCCGCCATATTTGAATAAATAATTCTCTGTGTTATCAATCTTTTTGTTCTGAAGTTTTTTCAAAGTCGCAGAGTCCTTTCTTTTCATTGCCTCCTGGCTGATGAAATGAAGTTGTATGGTATGCACATCCTCAGAATTGCTGCCTGTACCGGTTAGTTGGGCTATACCAACATAACAATAATATAGATCAGGATATTCTTTCGCTACGATCATTCCCAGATATGATCCCCAGGAATGCCCGGCGAGGATGATCTTATTTTTATGAAACATTCTTCGTAAAGTATCAGTCAGATCACGGGTATCGGCAATTAGTTGTTTAACATTGATTGTGTTGGTATCTAATTTACTGGAATACGATTTGCCAGCTCCCCGCCTGTCCCAATGAACCACGATGAATTCTTTTTCAAGTTTTTCGTATAATTGATGTGCAAGAAACATTGAAGGCATTCCGGGTCCTCCATGCAAAAAAAGTAACACCGGTTTCGAAGTATCTTCTCCTCTGACCAATACCCATTGTTTATAATTTCCTATATTAAATTGTTTTAATAAAGCAACACTTCCCCTGATCTCATTGTTTTTGGCATCATAAAATTTTTTTGTTGATCCATGCGTCAGCAAATGAAAAACTATGACGCATGTTAATAGTGTCACTATTATTAAAATAAGGAATGCAAAATATTTGAGGGTCTTATTTAAAAGCGTTCTTATTTTCATAAACAGAACAATACCAGTCCCAAAATTTTATTACTATCTCATTTATTTTCCCAACATCGGAAACAATCTTTTTATTTCTTCATCATTGGGTTGAGAACCATACTCACAGATCTCAAATGCTTCTGCATATTTTACCTTGGCGGCTTTATCTTTCCCATACCATTTTTCCAATGATGTTTTTACTTCAGGATTAATGGTACCCGCTCTTTGTATGGCAAGCCATTTGATGCGTTCATTCTTATCTTTCGGAACCTGGTCCAGATAATGACCTATCCAGGGCAACCATTCATACATCTGCGATTCATGCGCATCAAGCCCTGAAACTTTTTTATCATACACGGAACTAATATCAACAGCAATATCGGGACGAAAAGGATTGGGTCTTTGAAAATGATCCTGGTAATATAGAAACACCGGGTTCTTTTTCAGTGCAGGAACATCCGGCGCAATATTCGGTACGGAAACCATGTAGGCCGCATCCTGCACCAGCACACCGGTGTAGCGATGATCCGGATGATAGTCATTGGGACGTGGCGCAATCACTACATCAGCGTTCCATTCACGAATCTTTTTTATAAGAGCCAGTCTTACTTCAAGAGTCGGCATCAGCAGCCCGTCATGGTTATCAAGCACATCATAAGTTACGCCCAAACGTTTTCCCGCCTCCTGTGCTTCCGCAAATCTCCGTTTGGCAAGCGCCACACCTTTAAGCGTTTGATGACCGGCATCTCCATTGGTTACCGAAACAAATTTTACGGCATACCCCATTTGGGCAAAAAGTGCTGCCGTGCCACCGCCATCCTCGTCGCAATCGTCAGGATGCGCCCCGATCATAATGATCCGGATTTTACCGTCAGTATTCTGTGCATTGATCGTTGTTATAATGCTTGATAAAAAAACCGAAGTGGTCAGCATATATCTGCAGATGGTATTCATAAAAAAAAATTATTGTCATGAAGGTAGTTTATTATGAAGAAACTTTTTCCGCAGAACCGGATTTAAAACCTGAGCCTTAACTACGGAAAATAATAGAGTTGATACCCCTATACTTTTATTTTTTCATGATCTTTGTGATCAATTTTTATATTAGAATGATTGACCTGAAAACATTTAACGAATATCCCGATATCAGCAAACCTCGGAGACTGAGGAAATATGTGCTTGTATGGTGTTCCCGGGGTGCGGTTACAGTTGGGGTAGATGAAAAGGAATTGAAATTAAACCAGCACGAAGTATTAACCATTACATCGGGGCAAATTCATTATTTTAAGAATTGCAACAAAGCCGATGGGTTTATCCTTGAATTTACCCTTGACTTTTTTTGCAAAAACGACAATGACATCGAATTGATCTTTCACAACGGTTTATTTTGCCATTTTTCTTTGAATGAAGTGATCGGAATTCCTAATTATCAAACCATTCAAACCCAATTAAAACTTATCAAAGAGGAACTTCAGCAAAAACCATATCAGCACTTCATTTCCATCCATTCCCGTATTGAACTAATATTGGTAGAGATCAACAGAACAAAAGTGGAAAGAGGTGATGAAATATGGAAACCCGATGCCTTGTTCCTGAAATTTCTTGAATTGGTAAGAGCAAATTTTGAGCAGAATTATTCTCTTTCCCAAATTGCAAACATACTTGGTACAACCGAAGCTAAACTGAATGAACAATCGAAACTGCACACAGGAAGAACGGCCCAAAACGTTATTTATGGATTAATTGCTTCAGAAGCCAAGCGCTTACTTACCTATCAAAACTTATCTGTCAAAGAGGTCGCTTATCAATTGGGTTTCAGTGATCCCTTTTATTTCTCTAACTTTTTTAAAAAGCATGCAAGCCAGTCTCCCAAATCCTATCAAACCAAACACGCATTATAAATCTTACATGCTTTTCTGAATTTTCTCTATTCTTTATAAATACTCCGCACCGGAACTTCGCATTGTTTAAATCAATTGATCACGCTAAATAAACATGCATGGAGTTTCAAAAAGCAACCATCATTCGGTCTGCAGATAAAAAGGGAATTAAAACTTCCAGGAGCGAATATATATTTCACCTCTCCTCTTACCCGGCACAGGGCAATATGGGTTATTATGAAGGTCTTTATCCGAATACACAGTTGGATTATAATACGCATTATCATAAAATAATGACGGAGATTTTTACCGTGCTCGAAGGTGAATTTTCGTTTATGCTTGGAAATGAAAAATATATTTTTCATCCGGGCGATACAGCCATCATTCCACCAATGACGCCTCATGGTTTTCGCCCCGAAGTTGCCGGCAGCAGGTTGCAGTTTATTTTTACCGGTGCAACGAACCGGGAAGACTTTTTTAATGGTCTTCAAAAAATTGTAACCGGCGAAATAAAATTAAATGCAGAAGAAGCAGAAGCATTTTATCAGAAACATGACCAATATCATGTATAGAAATTAGAGTCTTTCAAAAAAATAAAATATAAAGAATGAAACAGAGAATCAACTTAGGCAAAGTACAACCGGGTGCTTATGATGTCATGGATGCATTGGATAAATTTGTAGATGAATCCTCCATTGGTAAATCATACAAGGAATTTATCAAAATACGAGCCTCGCAGATCAATGGCTGTGCTTATTGCGTTGATGCACATTCACATGATGCCCTGAAACTGGGTGAATCTTTACAAAAAGTTTTGCTTGTCAGTGCATGGAGAGAAGCCGGGAATATTTTTTCCGAAGAGGAAAGGTTATTATTTACAATGACTGAAGAAATAACATTGATAAGCCAACACGGCCTTACAGACGAAACATACACAAAAGCCATTGAAGTTTTCGGTGAAGAAAGGACTGCACAAATTATTATGGCTATTATTACCATTAATGCATGGAACAGAATTAGTGTAGCTACTCAGCTCAGGCCACCTGTGAGAAAGAAACAGCTTATATCAAATTATTGAGAAACAAAGTCCAAATATAGTTACGTGTTACATTCGTAGTGATCTTTGTGTAAGTCCCTGCCTGCCGGCAGCTAGGTTTGTGCCCTTTGTGACCAGAAAAAGCAGGTCACAAAGGACAACGAACCACAATGAACACAAAGGGAATTATGAAATAGCTTTAGATTCATTTATTCGTATAGCCATCTTAAAATTTTAAAAGAATAAATCATCCTGTATGACACAGCCGGAGACCAATTTAAACCAGCAGGAAAAAGCTAAACGTTTCCACGATCTTCATCATTCCGGGGAACTTTTGATCTTACCAAATATCTGGGATCCTTTGGGTGCACTCCTTCTTGAAGATCTTACATTTCCTGCCGTTGCAACAGCGAGCGCCGCTGTCGCTTTCACAAATGGATACGATGATGGAGAAAACATATCATTTGAATCAGTATTGTCCCTGTTAAAAAAAATAGTCGGTAGTGTTGCAATCCCGGTATCGGCAGATATTGAAAGTGGCTTTGCAGAAAACAATGTGCAACTGAGTGAAAATATCAAATTACTTCTTGAAACAGGAATTGTCGGCATTAACATCGAGGATGTTGACAAAAAAAGCAATTCCCTATGGCCGATCGAAATTCAAATTGAAAAGATCGCCATCATAAAAAATGTTTCAAAAGAAATGGGCATTCCTCTTTTTATCAACGCACGAAGTGATGTTTATATCCGCGGAAAAGGGTTTGATACACCGGAATCAAAACTCGAGGAAACGTTAAAAAGAGGATCGGCTTATAAAAATGCAGGTGCTGATTGCTTTTACCCGATCACAATGAACAGTGAAGAAGACATAAAAAAAACCGTTGAACAACTTCAGATGCCGGTTAATGTGCTGGTTATGGATGGTATTCCAACACTGAATATCTTGAAAGAAATGGGAGTTGCAAGAGT
>JBIOGV010000278.1:0-4931 GCA_044448365.1 Chitinophagales bacterium | reverse complement strand
TGTCAGGAAAGCTTTCTTATATTTTATTTTCTATTGGTATCA
Organism: Chitinophagales bacterium; assembly: GCA_044448365.1. GTDB lineage: Bacteria > Bacteroidota > Bacteroidia > Chitinophagales > Chitinophagaceae > VBAU01. The sequence goes on along the minus strand of JBIOGV010000278.1, from coordinate 4,889 downwards.
TTGGAACAGGGTTTCTGATCATTCCTGTATTAAGTTCTTCCGTTTCATATATCATCACGGAGGCATTCAACCGGGGATCGGGATTCAGTCAATCCCCCGGGGAAGTGAAATCATTTTATGTGATTATCGGTATTGCCATGTGTTTTGGGATATCCATGCATTGGTTAGGCATTAGCCCGGTAAAGGCTCTCCTGTTCACTACCATATTATATGGACTCATTACACCCTTTTTAATTGCCATTATTCTGCATGTTTCCAATAATAAAAAGATCATGGGAGAATTCTGCAACAGGCGGCTTTCAAATATAACAGGAATCATTGCGTTGTCTCTGATGCTTGCATCAGTGATCTTAGCAGTATATTTTATGTTTTTAAAAAAATAAAATCATATTATTTGGAGATCTGATTCACTTCATAAAAAACTATAGTGATTGCAAATCGGAAACAAACGCGCTATTTATTTATATTTGTTCGAACAGTCTGCAATTCATTTATGATTATTTTAAATAAACTGGTATGAAATTGATGTCTTTTTTCAGTCAAAATATAATCTTCATAATTGCAATTATAGCAGCAGCAGGTATTCTGATCGGAAGGATCTGGTCAAATTTTTTAAACTGGGGTAGGATAACAGATCCGCAAATGATAATCCGGAATGGTCAAAATTATAAGCTCATCAATCTGTATTTTCCAAAGGGATGGACAGAAGGATGGGAAGTGGGAAGTGTACTATGTTTTGAAACTGTTCATCGCAGGTTCTTTGTAAAATCGCTAAGAGAGATCTATATATCGGGTGACAGGATAAGATTCACAGATGAGGATGGTCCGGTCATCGGATCGTATTATAAAGCTACCTATACTCATGCATCAAGCGGTTCGATCCTGATGACTCAGATCAGCAGACCAGCCGGAACAAAAGATCGTCCGAAGATTGATTGGAGCAAAATCAAATAAAAAATAAGCCCGCCATAGAAATGGAAGGCTTTTCGATTGCTTGCCATGTAAATTTATTTGACCTGGTTTTTGATTATTCAGTTTTTAACCTATAGCAATTTCAGCATTAACCCGTCCTGACTGCCCCGACCTGGTAATTGATCTTCGGCCCGTCGTTTGTCCCATGATTAAGAAATAAATCCAACTGATGGTCAGCGATAAGAGCATGCTTACCAGGATGGCGATCTTTGCCATATCCCGATGAATTTCTGAATTAAAAGCAAGCGTGGTTGTAAAGATCGACATGGTAAATCCTATGCCTGCCAATGTACCCATTCCAAGAAATTGCTTCCAATATGTGGTACCTGGTAATTTGGCAATTCCTAGGCCTACTAATACCCGGCTAAAAAGAAAAATACCAACCGGTTTACCAATTACTAATCCTGCAATAACTCCGAATGCAATTGTATTGTTGAGAGAAACTGAAATGTCGCCCGGTATCAGGATTGCAGTATTTGCCAAAGCGAAAAGAGGAAGAATAAAAAAATTAACTGCATTATGAATTATCTTTTCAAGTTTTGGCAATGAATTTACAGGCATTGCAAATGCAACCAGCACACCGGTTATGCTGGCTTCAATTCCCGAATTGAGAATAGCATACCAGAGCAATAAAGACAATACTATTTGAATGACTCCTGGCTTAAGTTTTGTATAATTACAAAGCCAGAGTAATCCATATATAACGGCAGCCATAATAAAAAACATCACCTCTACCTTGCCGCCATAAAACAATGCAATAACAATGATCGCACCCAAATCATCGATAATCGCCAACGCCATCAAAAATATTTTCAAACTTACCGGCACTCTTTTTCCAAATAAAGAAGCGATGCCCAATGAAAATGCAATATCTGTTGCAGTTGGAATTCCCCAGCCATGAGTAAAAGCCGAACCCATATTCACAAACATAAAAATCAGCCCGGGCACAACCATACCACCTAATGCCGCACCAAAGGGCAAAATTGCTCTTTTGAAGCTTGACAGTTCTCCGCTGATTAACTCGCGTTTGATTTCCATTCCGGCAAAAAGAAAAAAGATAGCCATCAGGAAATCATTGATCCATTTAAGTGGCGAATGAGGCAAGTTCAAAAAGGAAGACATATTAGCGTCCCAGATTGCCCTGTACCATCCGCCACTTAATGTGTTTGAAATAAACAATGAAAGGGCTGTACATATAAGCAAGATCACTCCCACTGAACGGCTGTCAGAAATAAAAAACTTCAGTGGATTGATGGCCTTTGTTACAAATCTGTTCATCGTTATTGATTTTTAATTGTTTTCAAATTGGTAATTTCCAATTTCAATCAACATATCCATGCACACCCATTTCAGGTATATCAAGTCCGGCTTGCTGGTCTGCATCACTTGATCTGAGACCAATTGTTTTAGCACATATTTTGAAGAATATGTACATCACTACAAACACAAAAACAAAGCAGGTTAAGCCTCCAATTAATTCTGCAAAAAACTGGCTGGCATCGCCATAAAACAAACCAGTTACTCCTTTTCCTGCTTCTCCCATATATTTATCAGTTCCGACTCCATTCCAGCCCTGGCCATATTTACCGTCTGCAAATAACCCTAATGAAAGAACGCCCCAGAATCCATTTACACCATGAACGGCTATTGCTCCCACCGGGTCATCAATTTTTAGTTTGGTATCAATAAAGAAATATGCCCATATAACTAACAATCCAGAGATGGCACCGATAAGCACTGCTGAAGCGGAAGTGACAAATGCACAAGGAGCGGTAATAGCCACAAGACCGGCCAACAAGCCATTCGCCATCATACCCGGATCCCATTTTTTGGTTTTCATTTTCATATACAATGCAGCAATTACTGCTCCGCTCGCGCTTGCAAGCATAGTATTCACTGCAATAATTCCTATGCGCATATCCGTTCCTGCTAGTGTAGAACCAGGGTTAAATCCAAACCATCCGAAGGCCAAAATAAAGCAACCAAGCAATGCCATCGGAATATTGTGTGCCGGTATTGTGTTAACGGTTCCATCCTTACCATATTTACCGAGCCTCGGGCCAATTACTATTGCACCTGCCAATGCTGCCACTCCTCCTACTTCATGCACAACAGATGATCCGGCAAAATCCACATGCCCATGACCTAAATGGAACATTGCACCTAACTGAGAGAGCCAGCCTCCTCCCCAAACCCAGTTTCCGAAAATGGGATATACAAACATGGAAATAAAGAACCCGAATACAAAGAATGATTTGAATTTCCATCTTTCAGCCATCGCACCTGTAGGAATCGTTGCAGTAGTATCCATAAACACCATCTGGAATAAAAACAAGGTGAATATTCCCACATCATAAACCTTACTGTTAAGAAAGTAGCCAACCGTACCCCATAAACCAAAATCGTGGCCGAAGAGATGAACAGTAAATTCATGGCTGGTTACTCCGGGTGCTCCTCCGAGGCTTGCTACATTTAAGCCACCTCCAAACATGAATGCAAAACCGCAGATCCAAAAACCTAGTAAGCCTATGACATAAATCAAAAAGTTCATAGCCATTGTATGAGCCACATTCTTCTTTTGTGTGAAACCGGTTTCTACCAATGCAAACCCTGCCTGCATGAACATTACAAGAAAACCTGTGATCAATGTCCACATAATATTAATGGCGATCTTATTATGACCTGCCTGCGCACCGATCTCATCTGCAGTTGGTTTTCCTACAGTAGCAGCGGTCACATCACTTATAGTACCTGTATTTGCTCCTGTAGGATCCTGGCCAAAAGAAATAAAGGGAAGAGCCATTAATACCAATACGACAGCAATAGAAATCAGTACTGGTACTGAAAATTTAAACTTGTTGCCTGTGTGCTTGATTTTTAATTTCATAATTTGAGTTTTGGCTTGTTTTAATTGTTTTTATTTTTCATTTTCCTCAATAAGGTTTTAGAAATGATAAGTTGCTGCTAAAATGAATGATCCTGCACTTTTTGCCGTAGGATCGATTGTATCTGAATTTTTAAAGAAAACCGGATCCTTTCCCGAATCCAGCCTGAATTCTGGAATGATAGTGAGATTAGATATTCTTATATTACCTGACAGAGTTGCATCAAAAATATTAGTGTTTAATCCGGCAACTCCTTTTTCGTCATCAAAATATTCGCCTCTTAAAGTCAATCCAAATACAGTGCATGGATCGTAATTAAAATATAGAGCAGAACCCCACCAGGAATCGCTGCTGCCACCGCTGGGTTTCACAATTTTTACAGTACCATTGTAACCAATGTTGAATTTGCTCGAAACAGTTCCTGTAACTACAGCATCAATCTGGTTAATCATATTATCAGTCATATCCTTTCCGCCAACATAATTGATGTAAGCATTCACTTTAGTATTGGTTGTAGTCAAATGGAGCTGTGCAATAGCAAATTTTTTTGAAAAACTTGCTGTACTCATATCAGTTTGATTGGATATGCCGATCATAAAAGCAAAATTGTTGTTTGCTGTTACATCCATTCTTATTCCTGTGTGAAAGAAAGGACCGTAGGAAAACATATAATCCATGCTATAATTCCGGTTCAGATAAGCATCCAGCAATTCATAACCCACATGAGTGGCCCATTTGCCCATTGTGAATTTTACTTTGGTGGAAGGAGAGTAAGAAATATAGGCTTGCTTAACGGCTACCAGTGTTCCATGATCATTATAAGAAAATTCTTCAGCCCTTCTGCCAAAACCGAGGTCAGCAACACCCTCAACTTTTCCAATGGTGTAATCGGCTTTTACAGAAGCCATTCCCAGTTCGAAAGAGTTTTGAGAGTTGGTGAAGCTTGTGAAATTGTTGGTGCGGCCCGAATCCTTTGCGTTTTGAAAGTTGAACCTGTAGTAAGCATCTACAGAGCCTGTAAGAGTTAAATTA
>JBIOGV010000277.1:0-4932 GCA_044448365.1 Chitinophagales bacterium | reverse complement strand
CAGCCTGGATGAAATTATTCCTGAAAATGCAACCGAAGAAATAGAAACGCATTCCGACATTGAAAGATCGTTGTTAAAAATTCTGCGGTTGTGGGGCGGTTTGTCGGAGATCGTGCCGCTGGGAGATCGCTGGAAAAATGGGATGATGCTTTTACAACCTGCCGATAAAACACAAAAACCAAAAGAAATTCCAATTGATATTTTCTTTCATAAAATTGTTATGCTTCGCGACCGGTTAAGAGTGCTGGAACAAAACATCAATGCTCATAAACAACTCAGTGATGAAGACAAAATAAATCTTCAGCAATACATCACCCGCATCTATGGGTCATTAACCACGTTCAATGTTCTTTTTAAAAACAAAGAGCATTGGTTTGTGGGCGAAAAGTCAGAACCATGATTCATGGGATTTCTGAGATTATGAGGAAATTAAGTAAACATTTTTCCTTGCTACAGAAACTTTATTGGCTGAAAAATAGTGATCCGCAAGACTTGTAGCTTTGCATTATGTTATTGCAGATTCATTCGGAAAATCCCCAGCCGCGACAGATAAAGATGATCGTGGAAATCTTGCAAAGAGGGGGTGTGATTATCTATCCTACAGATACGATTTATGGTTTGGGTTGTGATATTTTCCAACATAAGGCCATTGAAAAAATCTGCCGGATCAAAAAAGTGGACCCGCACAAAGCACAACTTTCATTTATTTGCTATGACCTGAGTCATCTCAGTGATTTTTCAAAACAGCTTTCACGCACAACTTACCGTTTATTAAAAGAACATTTGCCCGGGCCATTTACGTTTATTTTACCGGCAAGCAAACAAGTGCCAAAGATCCTGCAAAGCAAAAAAGAAACAATCGGCCTTCGGGTACCTGATAATAAAATTGCCCTCGCCATCCTGAAAGAACTTGACCATCCCATATTAAGTGCTTCCCTGCCGGGTGAAGCCGTTGAAGATTATACCGACCCGGAGATCATTCATGAAAATTTCAGTAATGAAGTTGACGTGGTGATCGATGGTGGGATTGGGGGTACGGTTCCGTCAACGATTATTGATTGTACAAAGGATGAACCGGTCCTGATACGGCAGGGAGCGGGCGAATGGACAGAATAAAAAAGCACCGCTCAAATGAACGATTCTCTAACCTATAACCACTATATTCCTGCTATATTGATGACTGATTGAATCAGATCAGGCGACGACGATTGTTATGATTGAAACGGTATAGTTCACGACGATCATGCATTCTCATCATGGCAAGATGCCTGCGTTCACGGGGACCCACAAAGCCATCACGACGAGCCCTTCTGCGAGCTATATGATAGCGAAATTCATCATGATGTAAACGCCTTCTTTCAAATCGGGTTATTTCACCGTGGCGATATCCCCGTATTTCCCTTTGATGCCGAAAACGGCTGCCATCAGCTGACTGCGCTGACGCAGATATGGAAAGTATCAGTGTAAGGATCAATCCTAAAAACAATATCTTTTTCATGATAAAATTTTTTCGTTGTTAATCGATTTAAAATTGAGACATGGCAGGCTGGTCAAGGTTTAATGCAATAAGAAATGTTTAACAAGCCGAAAGGCAGTCAAATGAGTCATATATGACCTGTATGACCTTTTTGACTTATTTGAATTTTATGACTTATCTGACCATTATATCTGTCCTAATCTTCAAAGAGTTCTAATTGTGCAGACTTAATATCAAAGCTTTTTCGGTGGTACTTACACAAGCCAAATTCTTCTATGGCTCTGCGGTGTTCTCTGGTAGCATAGCCTTTATTGTTGTACCAGCCATAATAAGAAAATTCCGTATGCAGTTGCCTCATATAATCATCCCTGTAGGTTTTGGCAAGTATGCTGGCGGCGGCAATAGCGGAATATTTTTCATCGCCCTGGATAATGCATTCGTGAGGAATATTTTTATACCGGTTAAACCGGTTTCCATCGATCAGTAATAACTGGGGTTCCTGCTGCAATTTTTCCAGCGCCAGGTGCATCGCCTTAAAAGAAGCATTCAAAATATTTATCACATCGATCTCATCATTGTCAACTACACCCACAGCAAATGCTACTGCCTTTTTTTCAATGACCTTTCTTAATTGATAACGATCCTTTTCAGCAACCTGCTTGGAATCATTCAAAAGAGGATGATAAAATTTGGGTGGCAGGATCACGGCCGCTGCATATACAGGTCCGGCAAGACAGCCGCGACCCGCTTCATCACATCCGGCTTCTGTTAATTCTTTTTGAAATCTTAATCGTAACAAAGAAGAGTTGGTTTGAAAAATTGTGCTTCGATCCGTACGCGGCGAATTTAGTAGATTCGTTAAAATAAAATTCGTGTGAAATGATGGAGTGGATAAAAAATCCCTGGCCCTGGTATATAGGAGGGCCCCTGATCGGGTTGACCGTACCATTATTACTCGTGTTTGGCAATAAACGATTGGGAGTTTCTTCGTCGCTTCGGCATATTTGTGCCATTTGTTTCCCTGGCAATGTTCAATACTTTAAATATGACTGGAAAAGAGAAGCGTGGAATTTATTTTTTGTAGCAGGTATTACAGCCGGAGCATTCATGGCATATCTATTTTTATCCGATGGTCAGCCGGTAAAAGTGGATCCAAAACTTATAGCCGACCTGGGTAAATACGGTATCAACAATTATAGCAAGCTCGCACCTGCAGATATTTTCAACTGGTCATCGCTGTTTACTGTGAAAGGATTCATTCTAATGATCATCGGAGGCTTTCTTGTTGGATTTGGAACCAGGTATGCGGGCGGCTGTACATCCGGTCATTCCATTATGGGATTATCAAATTTGCAATGGCCTTCGTTAGTAGCAACTGTTTGTTTTATGATCGGCGGAATTATCATGGCCAATTTTATTCTGCCCTATATTTTACAACTTTAATTTCTATGGAGACAGCTAAAGTAAAAAACAGTTTTGTTGAAAAATTAAACACGGATTTTGAAGTCCGTTCACTGGATAGTGTTTGCATCAATACTTCCGAATTGAAACATCCCTGGTGGTACAATTTAAAATATGCGGGTGCAGGGATTCTGTTTGGAATTATCCTGGTAAAGACCGAAGTGATCTCATGGTTTCGAATACAGGAAATGTTTCGATTTCAAAGTTTTCATATGTATGGAGTGATCGGTTCTGCGGTGGTAACAGGAGTGGTTTCTGTCTGGCTGATAAAAAAACTTCGGATAAAAACAATTCATGGTGAACCAGTTCAACTTTATAAAATGAAATTCAACCAGGGCCAGGTATACGGAGGATTATTGTTTGGTTTTGGATGGGCATTAACAGGAGCCTGTCCCGGTCCCTTGTTTGCTTTGATCGGCAGTGGCACTACTGTTATTATTGTAACTTTAGCAAGTGCTGTTGCAGGTACCTGGGTCTATGGGTATTTGAGGGGAAAACTTCCACATTAATCCATGCATTGAATCATGAATTCCATAAAATCATCATGGTTCCCTCTTTTATTGGGATTAATAATTCTTATAGTAATCCTGAACCAGGTTTTATTTTCTTCCGCAGCAGTGAACGATGAATTTATAATCCCCGCAAATAATCCATCGGCAGATGAATGGCAGGCTCCTGATATAAATGCATTGCCTGATGATGAGCAGGGAAAACAAATCCGTTACGGGCATGAATTGATCACGAATACTTCTTTGTTTTATGGCTCAAAGGGAGCTATTGCCCCTATCACCAACGGAATGAATTGTGAGAATTGTCATATCGATGCGGGTGCAAAATCTTTCGGTGGCAGTTTCGCCGCTGTTGCATCTACTTATCCCAGGTACAGGGACAGAAGTGGAAGGATCGAATCGATTGAATTTCGTGTCAATGATTGCATGATGCGCAGCCTGGATGGAAAGGCAATTGATAGTTTAAGTAAAGAAATGCAGGCAATGGTGGCTTATCTGAAATGGATCGGAAAAGATATTTCAAAAAATATAAAACCGAAAGGAGCAGGACTTGAAGACCTTTCATTTTTGGACAGGGCGGCTGATCCTGAAAAAGGTAAAAAAATTTTTCTGTCCAAATGCACATCCTGTCATGGTGAAAATGGCCAGGGATTGTTGAATCATGATTCATCATTTTATTTATATCCCCCGTTATGGGGACCGAATAGTTTTAATGTGAGCGCAGGTTTATTTCGCATTTCAAGAATTGCTTCGTTCGTAAAAAATAATATGCCATTTGGTTTAGCCTCACATAATTCACCTCAACTCACGGATGAAGAGGCCTGGGATGCAGCGGCATTTATCATTTCGCAACCAAGACCTGAAAAATTTTTTGCTGAAGACTGGCCAAAAAAAGAAACCAAACCAGTTGATTATCCTTATGGCCCTTATGTTGATAATTTTTCTGAACAACAACATAAGTATGGGCCGTTTATTCCAATACAGGAGGCAAGAAGTAAAAAATAATTTTCACGCAAAGGCGCGAAGATTCGCCGAGAGACTTTGTGTGATATAAAAAGCTGAATAGCGATAAGAACGTACAAGAGTGCGACGCAACGGAAGCATAATAGAAAAAAATAGCCGGCTACAAAATAAAAATGCAGACCAAAAGCCTGCATTTATTCTAAAAGAGATTTGCTCATTTAGCCCGCATAACAGTAAGCGCATTTGTTTTCCTGTGCACGGCCTACAGCCCAAACGCCGGAAGGAACCTGAGTGAATCCCGGCAATAGACCGGCTTCCCAATCTTTCCTTACTTCGGCTGCGTCCATTTTATTTTGCATGGCATAGATGGCGCTGAAAACAGTCATGGCAGCACCGCAAACAACAAATTTTACGCCACTGTCCTGTAATTCATTAATTCCAATATCGACCACTCCAAAACCCGGAATATTGTAAGTGCCTTTTGCGGGTTTCCAGAATACATTGCTCGTTACCGGTTGTCCT
>JBIOGV010000276.1:0-5002 GCA_044448365.1 Chitinophagales bacterium | reverse complement strand
GGTTGACTGAACTTTTCGAAAAAAAAACTATAAAAAAACTTGCAGATGAAATAAGTAAAGGAAAGTTGTCTATTAATAATAGAAAAATCAGATCACCAATAAAAAAGTCGCCCAACTACTGACGGCAAAATGAGGCTAAGCATTCTGAAAATTCGTGTAATCAATAAACCGCAGAGGAAATAAAAATTCGTTCAAAATGTCGTCCCGGGAAGGGCACAACATACAAATTGACCAATGTGAAGGTCGTCCATAAATATTTTCTTTTCATTTCAGTTTTTTGTTGAAATATTCAGCGTTGATTATTTTGTAAATCCAACTGATGGTGGCAAATCGGGATCTGAAAAAATATTAACCCGGGTTCCGGTATCAAATTGTATTATGCAATATTAGTCTCACTATTTCCTCAGGATTCAATTTGTGAGAAATACTATAAGCTATTTCCTGATATTATTTGAATAGAAACGCTGATTTGAAAAAGAATGACAGAAATAACTATTGTTATTATTTATGAGAATTACCGGTATTGTGCGGGCAAATCACGGCCCGGAATGGCCGTTATTCTCTCAAAAGTAAGTTCATGAATACTTCGTTTCAATTCTACGTAGAAATCTTTAACCTTATAAACTGTGATCTGGTAATCATTAATGATCTGAGATCTTTTTAATTTGCCTGAATGGTTGATCATCCGCAACTGATCTTTATAGGCAAGCGAGGAAAATTCTTCTGCACGCATAATTGATAAATTGTTACTTATGAGCAAATAAATAAATTTTCCAGACTGAGCAACTGAGTTTAGTCAGACGACCGGTTGATTGTTATGATTCCTGCAAAATATAATATCCAAGAAGAAATATGAGAAATCTCATTTTAGTTGTTGACGAAAATCACATAGAGACAGAAAATGATTAAATACTTTGCCCGAAAGCATTTGTATGTTTTTTTCAAAATCTTTCGGATACGCACTGCGTGGAATTTTGTATGTGGCAATGATGAGCGACGAAAAAAGGAAAATTCGCATCGATGAAATGGCAAATCGCTTATCGGTGCCACGTCATTTTTTGGGTAAGATTATGAATAAAGTGGTGAAAAAGGGCATTCTAAATTCTACAAAAGGACCAAACGGAGGGTTCTCATTGAATATTACCACTTTGAGTACTCCACTTCTTTCAGTGGTTGAAGCAATGGATGGTCTTGGTCAATTTGACGCCTGCGTGCTGAGATTAAGAAAATGCAATCCCGAAAACCCCTGCCCGTTGCATAATTTGTTACAACCCCAGAGGAATGATCTATTGAAAATTTTTTCGGATACGAACATCAGCGGGTTGTTAAAAGAAGATAAACCGGATTTTATACGAAGTATTTCAGTATTGCAGGAAATAAAATAGGCGGACGTCATAATAATCCTGATTAAGATCAGGATTTTAATGGTGCTAAAGTTCTAATTAATTCGGTATTTTTTGCAAAAAAATTTCCCATGACTTTATGGTATTAACAGGTGCTAAAAGGATAGATAAAGATTCATTGGTTTCAGAAATTGTCAGTGATGACTATCGCACGGCTGATGTTTTTCGCAAATACGGTATTGATTTTTATGACGGCGATAAGTGGTCACTTGAAAGAATTTGTGAAACAAAGGAAATTGATATAACTGGTATCAAAAGAGAGTTGGAAGAATCTATTCGCACGATCTGCCTTCCGGCTACATTGAAGTTTGATGAATGGAATATCGACTTTCTTACAGAGTATATCGTCAATATTCATCATCAGTATTTAAGAAAAGCCTTACCGGAAGCAAAAGGCTACCTGCTGAACTTCCTGGAAAACGGGCAAAATGAATTTTCCTATTTACCTGAACTTTTTGGAGTTTTTATTGAGCTGTCAAAAGATATGTTTCCACATCTTCAGCAGGAAGAAACAATTATTTTTCCATACATAATACAGATCTCGCATGCTTACCATAGCAAAGAATCTTATGCAAGTTTACTGGTCCGCACATTAAGGAAGCCGGTTGAGAATGTAATGCAGCATGAACACGAATTCGTCAACAGATTTCTCCGCCAAATGAGAAAGCTCACAAACAATTATACGTTGCCAGAGGGTGCTTCCATCAGTCACCTGGTAACTTTTCTAAAATTGCTTGAAATAGATAATGACCTCGTACAGCATATGCACCTGGAAAATGATATTCTTTTTCCGCGGGCTATTGCAGTGGAAAAAGAATTGCTTGAAAGAAAAGATTAGCTTTAAAAATCCACGGATTATATACTTGCACCAATATCGTGGTCACCTCACTACTTTCCTATCCATGCCTTAAAATCACTCACTTTCTTACAATTAATCATGATTATCCGGCGATTCTGATCTTTTAAACATAACGTTAGCTACCGATTTCCTGCAATTCATCCATCTAACATTTCAATTCATTCCTTTTACTGTTTTACCGGGTTGTAACCTGGGCCATCTTTGTGTCGTCAAACTAATAAACAATTAAATCTAAAAAAATGGAAAAATTAAAATTCACATTCAGGTTCATAATCCTACTGGCAGCACTTCCTGTTATTATGTATACTGAATTAACGAGAAACGACAAGGTAAATGCCGAATCAAAACAAAATACAATTGAAAAAACTTCGGCAGAAAAAAATGAGGCGGCCACGCTCAATCATTTTCCTTTGCAAGCGGTATACAATTAGTAAGATACCGCTTGCTTACTCTTCTAAACTCCCCGTCTGAATAATGTCACAAGTTGAAAAGTTTCTCCGCGTTCACAGTAGTAATAACAGCAATTTCCTCAACCGCCATTTTCTGTATATCGGCTAATCTTTGAGCCACATATTTTAAATATCCGCATTCATTTCTTTTTCCACGAAAAGGCACCGGCGCTAAATAAGGCGCATCAGTTTCCAAAACAATCTGACTTAAATCCAGTTTTTCCAGCACTGAATCAAGCCCGGATTTCTTAAAAGTCAGCACTCCCCCAATTCCCAGGTAAAAATTAAGACCTATGATCTTTTGAGCTTGTTCAACCGAACCGGAAAAGCAATGAAACACACCTTTTAGATTTCCGTTTTGATTTTTTGAAATGACCTCAATGCATTCATCTATTGAGTTGCGCGAATGGATGACTATTGGAATATCATATTGAAGTGCTAATTCTATTTGTCGTTGAAAGACTTCATACTGTTCTTTTGCATACGTAAGGTCCCAATAAAAATCAAGCCCCGTCTCGCCTACAGCTACAAATGGTCTTTTTTCAAAGTACTGTTTTACGACTTCGAGCTCATCCAGGTAGTTTTCCTTTACAGAACAGGGATGCAGTCCCATCATGCTTATACATCTGCCCTGAAAATCATTTTCGAGCTTCAACATTTGCACATGAGTGGAAATATCAATGGCAGGCATCAGCATTTTTATAATACCTTCATCTTCAGCACGGGAAATTATATCGGCCCTATCAGCATCAAATTCGGTTGAATAAATGTGGCAATGAGTATCTATCAGGTTCATAATCAGGCAAAACTCCCAAAAAAATTCTAAGAAACAGTTAAACTTTTATCAATAAACCATATCTTAATACCGTTAGTGATTTACAAAAACCACAGTTTATGAAGTTTCTGACCAGTCCGGTACATCTATTAACTGCGTGCTTTCTATCCGTTACCCTTATTGTTTTTTCCTGTAAAAAAGAAACCAGTCAAACTTTATCCCCCCAGGATGAACAACAGGCAAATGTTGCTGCCAGTCAATCTGACGCGGAAGCTGAAAATGTATTTAATGGGGTTTTTGATGATGTATTGGGCGTAAATGCCGATGTAGGTATGGGCGGTACAGGTCTTTTTATGCGCAATATGGCTGGTAATTATGGAATAACAGGTAACGATGCACGAACAAATAATATCGATCCCGCACCTGCTTGTCTAAATATAACTATTGTAACATCCGGGAATACCAACGCTCCGTTCCCGATAACAATCACTCTGGATTTTGGCGGTGGTTGTACCAGTGGTGACGGTCACCTGAGAAAGGGGAAGATTATTGTAACATACTCTGATCGCCTGCTTCATCCCAAGGCATCCGCTAACCTCAAGTTTGAAAACTTTTCTATTGATAGCATCCAGGTAGATAATTCTACCAGTTATACGATAGCAAATACCGGGACTCAGTACAATCTCCAGTTTACCATCGATATAAACGCAAACATTAGCAAGCCAAATGGAAACTATACTGAGTGGCATAGTCATAAAGTGATTACCCGAACTGATGGAAGTACTACAAATACCCCTCTTGATGATGTTATGCAGATAGAAGGAAAAGCTTCGGGTAAGGTTAAAAGAAATGACCTGGCAGTGGCCTGGGAAGCCGAAATTACCACCCCTTTTATCAAGAGGTTCACTTGTCGATGGATATCGAAGGGAACGATAAAGGTTGGCCGTGAAAACCTCTCCGCAAGTTCGCAATGGATTGGCATTCTTGACTATGGAAATGGAAATTGCGACAATCTTGCAACTCTTAGTTTAAACGGAGTGACCTACCAAATTACTTTGCACTAATTCAAAAATAATTATACCTTTAAACCAGTTTTCATAGGGTACGGATTAAAAACGGGCCAGGGTTTCTACCCAGGCCCTAACTTTTTTAATCAATACATATTAAATTAAATATTGTCTTTTTGTAAAATTTTCTAATTTGTCTTCAGCGATAAAAATTTATATCCCTGCTCAGTAAAATGATATAAGATCTTTGGTAAAACGTAACTTAATTTTGTGAATGCCTTTTCGCTGTCATGGAAAACAATAATTGATCCTGGAGAACTTCGTAGAACTACGAATTCCAAACTTTGGTCTTTAGATATGTTTTCATCAAAATCCGCACTCAGCACATCCCACATGATCACTTTGGTTTTTCTTCCTTTCATTGCTGCTCGCAAATTTTTTGCCTGGAATAATGTGATCTTCCCATAAGGCGGCCTGAATAAATTTGAATCTATATAATTCGCCGCTTC
>JBIOGV010000275.1:0-5048 GCA_044448365.1 Chitinophagales bacterium | reverse complement strand
TTTGCTCATCAATAAAATCATTGCACTCAATGGGTGTCATTTTCCAGTTGCTGGGACAATTACCAATTATCTCAACCAGGCATGTACCCTTTTTTAATTGCTGATACCTGAATGCATTCTGCAAAGCTTTTTTTGTTCTTCTCACAGTATTGGCATTCTGCACTGCTTGTCTTGTTACATAAAAAGCGCCAGGCAGCGGGGCGATCAACTCTGAAAATTTTATCGGCTGTCCATAAAAATTGACATCTCTTCCGTTTGGTGTAGTTGTACTCCACATACCGGGCAATGTAGTTGGGGCCATCTGGCCACTTGTCATTCCGTAAACAGCATTATTGATAAAAACAATTAAAATATTTTCTCCCCTGTTGATAGCATGTATTGTCTCGGCAATGCCAATAGCCGCCAGGTCACCATCGCCCTGGTAAGTGAAGACATATTTATCCGGCAATAACCTTTTAATACCTGTTGCTACTGCACAAGCTCTTCCATGTGCTGCCTGTTGCATATCTATGTCCATATAATCATAAGCAAATACCGAACATCCAACGGGAGCGACTCCAATTGTCTGTTCCTGTATATTCATTTCTTCCACCACTTCCATTATTAACTTGTTTACTACACCATGTGCACAACCGGGGCAGTAATGCATGGCAACATCCACCATTGTTGAAGGCTTCTTATACACCAGTTCATATTCTTCTCCATTCAGTGAAGCAGGTGCTATATCGGTAAATGTATTTTCAGTTAGCATGGCGATATTGTATTAAATTTTCTAAATGATCAATGATGCTTTCAGGTGTTGGCATCATACCTCCTGACCTTCCATAGAATTCTACCGGCGCTTTTCCATTCACTGCCAAACGCACATCTTCTACCATCTGCCCGCTATTCAGCTCAACGCTTATGATCAGTTTTGTTTGATCAGCCAGTTCATTGATACGCTTGTTTGGATATGGGTACAATGTTATTGGCCGCAGCAATCCTGCTTTGATTCCTTTGCTTCTTGCGATGTCCACTGCTTTTTGGCAGATCCTAGCACTGAGTCCATAAGCAACAAAAAGATATTCGACATCTTTAGTATTCATCTCCTCAAACCGAATTTCATTTTTTCTTATTTCTTTATATTTTTCTTCCAGCTTCAGGATGTGTTGTTCCATTTTTTCCGGCTGCATAAAAAGCGAAGTGATGTAATTTCTTTCCCTTGTCGCCGGCTTACCTGTTGTTGCCCATGATTTATCTGTTGCTGGCTTCTTGTAAGTATGAAACTCTACTTTTTCCATCATCTGTCCTATTGCACCATCGCTTAATATCAGCACCGGGTTGCGATATTTATCCGCCAGGTCAAAACCAAGAAATACATGATCAGCCATTTCCTGTACAGATGCCGGGGCCAAAACGATCATTCTGTAATCACCATGTCCGCCACCTTTTACCGATTGGAAATAATCTCCCTGCCCGGGTTGAATGGTTCCCAATCCGGGACCCGCACGATTCACATTCACGATCAGGCAGGGCAACTCAGCACCTGCTATATAACTGATGCCCTCCTGCATTAAACTGATACCAGGAGAAGAAGAAGAGGTCATAGCTCTGAAACCTGCACCTGCAGCACCATATACCATGTTGATGCCGGCAACTTCACTTTCAGCCTGCAATACCAAGCCGCTGCGTTTTGGCATTTCACGGGCAAGATATTCCAGCACTTCAGATTGAGGAGTTATCGGATAACCAAAGTAAGCATCACAACCTGCCTGTATCGCAGCTTCTGCAAGAGCTTCATTACCCTTCATGAGTTTGATTTCAGTCATAATAAGAATTTATAGTGAGCCTGCAAGGTTTCCTTTTAACTGATCCCTGATATCACCTGCGGTAATCTTCGGTTTCTGTTTTTTTATGTTAGTTCGATAAACTGTTATCACTGCATCAGGACAAACCAGTGCGCAGTTCATACAACCGTTGCAGAGATCATTGTTGGCAACAATATACCGGTAACCTTTATTATTGATATTATTACTCAGCACAAGCGCATGTTCTTTACATTCAGTTGTACAGAGCTCACAACCTTTGCATCGTTGAATTTCTATTTCTACTTTTCCTTTTACCTTACGTTGTTTAATTGGTGTACCAGTAATCGTATTTTCTTCCATAGTGGAGAATTTAGCAAGCATCTCCGTAATGTCGATCTATGATTTTACCAGGGCAAGAACATTGCGGATTGAACGTACTAACGTAGGTATAGAAATCGAGGAAGGTTATGATATAGGTCAGGTAAGAGGATGATAACAGGAATAGGTTGCTGATCAAATACAAATCCGGCTTTCCCTTTCCCTTTGTTACCGGTAAGAGAGTTGAATGGCCGCAGGTAAGTTCTTTATATTATTTTGTATGTGGCTCATCCGGAATTGAAGCCTTTGGCATTGGCTTATAATCAACAAAAACGAATGTCGAATCTTTTGGCTTACCCCTGTAAATAAAACTTTTTTCTTTGGTGCAGGATATCATTGTCATGATTACAAACACACAAAAGAAACTATATTTTTTCATGACTATTGATAATTTGAATTAATAAAAAAATACTCAACGTACCTGGTAAAACAGTTTCCGCTCGTGCCTCAATTCATTAATTTTTTGTCAATAGCATTACTTTCAAATTCTTCCCTCCGGGTAGTTTAATTTTTATTTGTTGATCAAATACAAACCTTTTCAAAATTATGCCATCTTCTTCACGGATTATCTGACCAGGAGCATGCCTGGAATTGATTCTGGGCACGACTCTTCAGTTGGCAATGTCGGAATGGGTAACAATTAGCCAGACATCTGACTATCGTCAGTCCGGATATATTGCGGAAGTCTTATCTTTTAAAACTTTTTATAATGGTTCCAACTTCGAAGATAAGATCCAGCAAAACTCTCACAGCAGAGAATGAGGAGGCTTTTTCTTTCACTAGTTTACAGCAATCTCTTAAATATCAGTTCGAGAATGTTTTTCCTGACAGGCTGGCTCCCAAAACAATCGTAGTAGTTCCTTCCTTAACTCTTGATCCTTTGATGCTGGAAAAACTTACCGGCCAGATTTATTATGAAGAAAGAATGCTGTGCATGCTGATGTTGCTCCGCATGCCCAACACACAGGTCATTTATGTTACAAGCATTCCTGTTGACCCAGTGATCATTGATTATTACCTGCATCTTTTGCCCGGCATAACTGGTTCTCATGCATCCAAACGGTTAACCATGCTAAGCTGCTATGATTCATCATCGATATCACTTACAGAAAAAATTCTCCAGCGTAGACGTTTAATAAAAAGAATTAAAAAAAGTATTCCACCGGATCATGCCGCTCATCTCTCATGCTTTAATGTAACAGCTGCTGAAAAGAAATTAGCTGTTTTGCTTGGGATGCCGGTCTATGGTTGCGATCCTGATCTGTATTGGCTGGGTACAAAATCGGGAAGCAGAAAAGTTTTTCAAACCGCAGGGGTTGACACTCCTTTTGGCAGGGAAAATATTTACAGTAAAGAAGGTATCATAGACAGTTTGTGTGAAATAAAAATCCGGAACCCATTTCTTAAAAAAGCAGTGATAAAAATAAATGACGGATTCAGCGGCGATGGCAATGCAGTATTCCGGTATAATGATCTTAGAATAGAAAATAATCTGAAGAAAAATATCACTGACCTGTTTGACAGAAATCTGAAACTAATCGCAAAGGATCTTACGCCAAAATTATTCCTGAAAAAGTTTGAATCAACAGGTGGTGTTGTGGAAATGTTTATCGATGGAGAAATAAAATCTTCTCCTTCGGTACAATGCCGGATAAACCCATCGGGAGGGATTGATATTATCAGCACGCATGACCAGGTGCTGAACGGAGATGAATCTCAAATCTTTTCAGGAGCTATTTTCCCGGCTAATACTGAGTATGCTGCAGAGCTGTCCTATCCTGCAACAAAGATTGCAAAGGAACTTGCTTCATATGGAGTTTTGGGAAGGTTTAGCATCGATTTTGTTTCAGTAAAAGAAAATGAACAGTGGAAGCACTATGCCATTGAAATAAATTTACGGAAGGGGGGCACTACACACCCTTACCTGATGCTCCAGTTTTTGACTGACGGGCATTATGATGCTGATACCGGAATTTTTTTTACAGCTACCGGGCAGGAACGATTTTATTTTACTACTGATAACGTGATAAGCGATTCCTGTAAAGGTTTAAGTCCTGCAGACCTAATCGATATTGCCATTACCCATAATTTGTTGTATGATGGTACCAGGCAGGAAGGCGTCATGTTTCATATGATCAGCGCTTTGTCACAATATGGAAAGACGGGCGTGGTTTGCATTGGAAAATCACCGGAAGCGGCTAAAGAATTTTTTGATAAAACCCTTGAGATTCTTGAAACAGAAGGGAAAAGAATCATATAACAAAATCACTTCCCGTTACTCTTGTTCTTTCTTTTTAAATTCATATTTCCCTTTATTATGATTGTTGAGGAATGTTCCCTTGGAAAATGCTTTCTTCATCGTTGAATAGACTTCTCCGGGAACATTTTTATGATCATACACCAGGACGGGACATAAATTATCCGCAGCGCCGATGAATATCTATCTTATTTTTCAACAGCGGGAATGGAGGATATAGAACAATCGATTGGTACATTTAATCAACAAAAAATTTGTCAATCACTGATGTTATTCAGACGGGCTCAATTCATTGAAATAAAAAAAGCTCCACAGATGCAGAGCTTTATAATACGAATGTTTTATTAAAACCTGTCCTTCCTGCCGATCAATATTTCGAGGGCAAATTTTCTTCTGTGCCTGTAAAAGTCCCGGTCATAATTATCATAATAGCCGCGGTTTCTGAAATTCATATCATCGGCATCCCTATGTTCAAAACGCCTGTGGTTATACCATTCTTTTTCATGGAACCGGCGATCGCGATCAAAATGATCATTAAAACCTTCATCATTCCAGCCCTTTTTATAAGAATCTCCATATCCATTATTTGAATATAAGGATTGACCAGAATTGTAATATCTGTCATC
>JBIOGV010000274.1:0-5118 GCA_044448365.1 Chitinophagales bacterium | reverse complement strand
GTTTTGTATTTTAAAGTAAAGATAATATATGGCCTCACATAACCAGTTGGGAAAAGAAGCGGAGCAGATGGCCGTAAATTATCTTATTGAGAATGGCTATGAAATTCTTCATTGCAACTGGCGGCACTCCCACTATGAAATCGATATTATTGCTAAGAAAAATGAATTATTAAAGATCATTGAGGTGAAAGCCTTAAAAACTACTGAAGTCAGGTATCCGGAAGAAAGTGTAACAAAGAAAAAATTTAAATACCTGCTAAAGGCAGCCGATGAATTTCTTTTTCAAAATCAACAATACCGGCATGTGCAGTTTGACATACTTTCCATTACGATAAACCCTGGAAAAGTACCGGAGTTTTTTTTGATTGAAGATGTGTTTTTATGAAGAGCCAGGCTATCTGGTGTTCAGAAATTCCGTTATCTTTTGTCCAATGTCGTCAATGGTCATTAACACGGCTTCGTTTTGAATTCGCCTTGCTGCCTCTGAATTATCAAGTTCTTCTTTTGTTTTTTGTGATAAATAGTCCTTGGTAACAATTGTAGAGAAAGGAACCAACCCTGTTCTGACATCAAGAATGATGAGCTGTGTAGTGGCGAATGCCTTAATATCTGGTCTTGAAAAGAATTTATATTTTGAATATATGTCGCTTGCAATAGTGTATACAACAACAATATCAGCCTGCATTCTCACCGCAGCTTCCCTGATAGTTGTAAATGTTGGTGACCTGGAAATAAGAATATCCGGAATAATTACAAATTTCGTTACACGGGGAGACAATTTAAACTTCTGTGAAAATGAGTCCAGGTATGATTGTTGGGTTTTTAGATATTGCTCATCGCTCCAATAGTTCGAATAATATCCTTTCAATTGCGATGAAGGTTCGAGTCTTACAATTGCAACTCTTAATTGTTGAGGCAGCTTATAAGTCCCATCAAGTATTTTCTGAATGCTTTCTTCAGAGATACTGGAAGTCTTGTCATTAAATAAGGATTGGGTAATGAGCGTGTCGGTGCCCTGAGAACCACTACTCAGTTGTCTTGTTGTTGTGCAGGATGATACAAAAAAGGCAACTGCAATTAATAAGGATATTTGTTTCATTAGTTTAAAATTTGGTATAGGAGTAAATATATACTGTTCCTTCAAATTTTTTAGAGGCTCTTTTCAGCCAGGTAATAATAAATTATTTAGTGGAGTATGATGAGAATAAGGATAGATGACAAATCACAAAGCAGTAAAAAAAACAGAAACGACAGTGCGCAGCCAGCCACCATTTTCGTTGTTCAAAAAACTTCGCCGAGGTTTACTGCAACCCCTCTTGAACCGCCTGTACCCCATCCATAATCGATACAAAGATTGGCTCTTGAATATTTATTTACTTTAATCCGGATGCCGGCGCCATAAGCAGGCTGAATAGGGTCAAAGGTTTTGAAAGAAGCATTCCCTGCAAGAGTTGAGGCCCGGCTGGAAAATGTTTCGGCATTGGCAAAGACCACTCCGCCAAGCAAACCATTGGATGTGATCAGGAAGCGATATTCGGTTTCAAGATACACCATGTCGCTTCCCCTGTAGCGCCCTTGTATAAAGCCTCTCCCGGTATTCACAAAATCATCCCAACCAATGCTTGGCAGTAACAAATATGGCGGTTTGCCTCCGAATGTGAACCAATTGTAGCTCCATAATGCAATAACATTGCCGGAGCTTTCCGGGAATTTTTTATAAGCCTTGTACTCAATCAATATGGATTGCCAGTTTGCATCACTGCCCATGAATTTAAATTTTGGCCGGTACAATACGTTGAGGTAAGAACCATTTTCAGGATTAATAGAATTCCTTCTTGAATCATAAAGTAGATCCAACACAGGGCCAACTGCAGTCTCATTTTTATACAATCCATAATTTTCAAAATCAGTCTTCGCAACAGTATCCGGGGTTACTTCTTTTATCTTCAGGTAAAAATCGGCATCGAGCCCTAAGCCTGCGTATAAACTTCTCGAAATTTTCTTCGTAATATTTTGATGAAGCCGCACATAAGAATAGTCAATCCGGTAACCATCCGCCAAAGTTGTATTCGTTCCAAGCCCATAAGTGTTAGAAGGATATTTCAAATAGCGCCAGTCAGACTGAAAGTTGTATTTTCCATTTTTCAGCCAAATATTTGTATGCAAAGGCACAATGAATTGACGGTACTGTGAGTACGTGAAACTGCTGCTGAGTGTAGAAATATTTTGCTGACCTTTTGAATTGTTATTAATGGCAACATTGGCACTAAGAAGTGCTGCCCAGCCCGTTTGCAATGAATAACCTGCTGCCGGTACTACAGTAATATGTACATGTGATGATTTGATTAGATCCGCATCAATTTGCGGGATGATTTTTTTTCTGAAAATATTCGTGGCCACGTCAACTATATCAACCTGGTGAAGAGAATCATAAGAAAAGAACACATGTTTTTTCGAAGCTGACACGCCTTCCTGCGCATTTGCCATTGAAAAGGGAACAAAGGGTACTATAAAAAATATTTTTTTAAAAAATTTCAAGCCGGGTTTAGATTCTAAAATTGTTATCGATAGCAGAACATCGCAATACTTTAAATAGTTGCGAATGTAACGAGATATTGACGATAATGTTTTTTCAAACTTGCCAATTTTTATTTAAACTCATCGGCATTCATGGACAAAAGCTGCAGGCAAATGAGTATTCGAGAAGCTCAGTATGACATTACCCGGCATAAACTTAATGGTCGTAAAAGCCGGTACTAATATGAACAGTAATCTGCAAAAGCCGGCCAGTTGCTATTTCAGCTTTTCCATCATTTTTTCAACCATTCGGTAAGTGGCCGGACAATATTCGAGATTTTGTTTGTGTACATGCATATACCCTATCATTTTCATTTTTGTGAGATGAGGAAACCCGGCACAATCGGCTGGCCGGATCTCATAAATAGTGCACATGTTTGTTTTTTGATCCAGAAACTGGCAGGGGGTATTTCGATTGATCCAATCACCTGAGCCCGTTTCTTTATATAACCATTTGTCTTTAAATTCCCGCATCTCCATTTCAAAATGCAATGAAATTCGCCTTATATCTTTCGCAGTATAGGTAGGAGTCATGGCCTTGCAGCAATTAGCACAATTAAGGCAGTCCACTTCTTTCCATATTTCCTGCTCTGCGGCGGCCGTTAATTGATCAAGTTTTCGGGGAGGTTTTTTTTCGATCTTACAAAGAAATCTTCTAAAGGCTTTTTTTCGGCGACGGACTCTCTGCTTAAACGATTCCAGGTTGACGATAGACATATCCGGGTGTAAATATCGAAGTTAAAAGAAATACTTGTTCCATCAATATATCATAAAAGTTTTTCATCATTAAGTTTATTTTTGTTGAACTAAAAAATCTATATGCAACTAAAACTGGTTAGTATCCTCTTACTGTTTGCAGGCTTACTTTTATCGTGCAAGAATAAGAATTCGTCGACAGGAAAATTATCTTTTTGTGATACGCTTTGTATGAAAGACAGCGTAAAGTTTATGGATAGCAGTAATAAGCTGAAGCCCTATGTTTACATCAGTGCAAAAAATTGTGCCGGCGATACGCTGACATGGGGTTATTCCGGGCAAAATAAAAATATCGCCTTCAATTATCGGTTAAATAGAGATTATGCACGCTGTATTTTTAAAGACACTGCTTTTGCCTTACTCGTTTTTAATACCTGCGAAAACGGGCGGGGCTATTTTGTAAAATTTTCTTTTGGAAAGAAAGCAAGTTTTAAAAAATCAAGCAGTGCTATCAATAATTTTGATCCCAAATTTTCGGTTGCCGACGGTTTACTGGCATATACTGACATGGGGAATATTTTTGTTGAGGACGTGAATACCGGTACGCAGGCGCTAATGACATTCGGACAGCAACTCGATTTTGATTTCGATGCCATTCATGAAACACTCGATTCAGTGAATATAACAAGCAGCAGGATCTGGGCAAAGGCAAAAATCAATGGTGACTGGAAAACGCTTGAAAAAGAAATAACGCTTCAGTAATGTTTATAAAATCACAAAAACCAAATATCAAATTCCAAATAAGATCAAAAACAAAAAATCAAATTTGATCTTTCTCAAACTTAGCTAGTGGATTTATTTGGAATTTGTTTTTTGATATTTAGAATTTATTGAAACATGTGGGAATCTTATAAAAAAGGATTCAAAGCATATTTACAACTTGAAAAATCTCTTTCTGATAATTCAGTAGAGGCTTATTTGCATGATATTGAAAAACTGGTAGAATATTTTCAACAAACGAAAAGTTTACGAACACCCGCACAGGTTGAACTAAAGGATCTGGAAAATTTTCTGAAATGGATCACTGAACTGGGCATCACATCCACCTCGCAGGCAAGGATCATCTCCGGCATTCGCGCATTTTATAAATATTGTCTTCTTGAAAATATTACCACAAAAGATCCGGCATTTTTGCTGGAAGCGCCAAAATTAAAAAGAGCGCTGCCAGATGTTCTGAGTTCCGAAGAAATCGAAAATATCATTTCGCAGATTGATCTTAGCAAACCGGAAGGCGGTCGCAATAAAGCCATTCTTGAAACCATGTACAGCTGTGGTTTACGTGTAAGTGAAGCTGTGAATTTGAAAATTTCCAGCTTGCATCTTGAGGTGGGTTTTATCCGGGTGATCGGGAAAGGAGACAAAGAACGATTAATACCGGTTGGCAGAAGTGCCATAAAGTATATCAACATCTACAAGAATAAGATCAGGGTGCACATGATGCCGGCTAAGGGAAATGAGGATATTCTTTTTCTGAATAACCGTGGAAGCAAATTATCAAGAGTCATGATTTTCCTGATCATAAAAGATCTCGTAAACAAAGCAGGCATTAAAAAAAATATTTCGCCTCATACATTCCGTCATTCTTTTGCCACTCATTTAATTGAAGGTGGCGCTGATCTCAGAGCTGTGCAGGAGATGCTGGGTCATGAAAGCATTACTACAACGGAAATATATACCCACCTGGACAGGGAATTTTTGAGAAAGACCCTCGAAAGATATCATCCGGCATTTCAGCATTCCTGATTGATTCATTTCTTAGGCTTTAAAATCTTCCCAAACGTAATT
>JBIOGV010000273.1:0-5137 GCA_044448365.1 Chitinophagales bacterium | reverse complement strand
GATTCAGTTCGTTCAAGAATCATAGCCGGCACCCTGAATTTTAACCAGGCGGCTTTGAAATACAGTGAAGATGAGCAGGCAAAATTTGCGGGTCCATTCTTTACAGGCAGGGACGGTTCCACTTATGTTACAATTGATGAACTGGATAAAGAAATAGTCAGTATGCTTGGAAAATTAAAGGTCGGGGAAATTTCACAGCCTGTACCCTTTAGCGAGGAACAACGAAATAAAAAAGGTGTAAGGATTGTTTATCTCAAATCGAAGTCGGCACCTCACAGGATGAATTTAAAAGATGATTATAACAGGATCGCACAACTGGCCCTCGAGGAAAAAAAAGCAAAGGCAATGGATAAATGGCTTGCTACGAAACTGCCTACCTACTATGTGATGGTTTCGGATAATTATGCTGCGGAATGCCCAAATGTGCAGAAATATGTACCCCAAAAATCATTCTAGGGTTTTTAAAAACATGTTTTATTAGATCTTCATTTAATATTGATGCACATCAATGAATAGCTTCGCTATTTTCCTTGTCAGAATTTTTTAGACCGGCGCAATCGCATAACTTTGCGGCTTCTTTATAAGAAAACCTTTCATGAGCGACCCGATCAAACACGAATGTGGTCTTGCATTTATCCGGTTACGTAAGCCTTTTTCATATTACCAGCAGAAATATGGTACTGTAATGTGGGGGTTAAATAAATTATATCTCCTCATGGAAAAGCAGCATAACCGCGGCCAGGATGGCGCCGGTGTCGCTGCGGTGAAAATGAATGTAGAGCCGGGATATCCTTTTCTCCATCGCATTCGCAGTTCTGCCATACAGGCTATAGCTGACGTATTCAGGCAAATTGGAGAAGAAGTAAATGAAGTAGAAAAATTTAATCCTGATATAAAAAAATATCCGGGTTTAATGAAAGGGCATCTCAAATTCATGGGTGAACTGTTATTGGGCCATTTACGTTATGGTACACAGGGAAAAAACAATATTGAATTTTGTCATCCATTTATAAAACTACATACAATCCCGGCACGTAATCTCGCACTTGCCGGAAATTTCAATCTTGTAAATACGGATGAGTTATTTGCCTTGGTTAATATTAACCCCGGAGAATTTCAAAAGCAAAGCGACCTCGCAGCAATGATGGAAGTGATTTATCATTTCCTGGTAAATGAAGATGAAACACATCCCGAACAAACAAATATCAAATCCATTCTGAAAAAAGCACTGCCTTTGTTCGATGGTGGTTTTCATGTCGGTGGCGTTACAGGCAATGGTATTGGATTTGTTTTTCGTGATGCCCATGGAATCCGCCCTTCCTATTATTATTATAACGATGAAGTTGTGGTAGCTGCATCTGAAAGAGCTGCTATACGCACAGCGTTCAACGTTGGTGAAAACGAAGTAAAAGAATTAATGCCGGGCCAGGCAATCATCGTAAATCAGATTGCTGAAGTTGAAATTGCACAAATCCTGGAGCCAAAGGAAAGAAAGGCATGCAGTTTTGAAAGGATCTATTTTTCAAGGGGCAGTGATGAAAAGATTTATAATGAACGTAAGGCTCTGGGGTATCATTTAAGCAAACAGGTTTTGGAAGCAATTGATTTTGATTTGAAGAATACTATTTTCTCATTTATTCCCAATACAGCGGAAGTAGCATTTTACGGTCTGATTAAGGGTTGTGAAGACTACCTGAACAAAATTAAAGTGGAACGTATCTCATCGTGGAGCATTATTGATCCCGAAAAACTTCATGAAATGATCAATCGGAAAGTCCGAATGGAGAAGATCGCGATCAAAGATGTGAAAATGCGAACGTTCATCACAGAAGATGCGGGCCGCAGCGAGATGGTTCAGCACGTCTATGATATTACTTACGGAACGGTTCGCAAAGGGGTCGATACATTGGTTGTTATTGACGATTCCATTGTTCGGGGAACGACTTTAAAGGAAAGCATTATTCGTATGCTTGCCAGACTGGAGCCGAAAAAGATCATTATTGTTTCCTCCTCTCCACAGATACGTTACCCTGATTGTTATGGAATTGACATGAGCAAGATGGGTGAATTTATTGCCTTCAATGCAGCTGTTGAATTGATGAAAGAGAAAGAAAAAATAAATTGCCTGAAAGAGTTATTGGAAAAATGCAAAGAACTTCAGAGAAATCATCAACTCCATTCAGAAAATGTAGTTCAGCATGTATATAAATCATTTACTAACGAGCAAATTTCAGCTAAGATCGCAGAATTAATTACTCCAAAGGAAATCAGGATCCCCGTTGAAGTTATTTTTCAAACTATAGAAACGCTTCACCAGGCCTGCCCTAATAACCTGGGCGATTGGTATTTTACCGGCAACTATCCAACCCCCGGTGGTAATAAGGTTGTAAACAGGGCCTTCATCAATTACATGGAAGGAAAGAATGTAAGAGGTTATTGATGCAGCCACTTCAGAGTAGCAAATCTTTTATCTAAAATAAATTCTGCGTTTACTCGTATCGCAGTGCTTCAATAGGATCAAGCCTGGAGGCCTTTTGAGCAGGGTAATAACCAAAGAAAATTCCTGTGATCGCGCAAACAACAAACGATAACACAATTGAAGATTCGGAAACCAGGGTAGGCCAGGATAAAAAGACATTTATTAATTTGGAAGCCAGCAAACCTAACGCCACACCGAGCAATCCTCCTGTAATACTTATAACAATAGCTTCGATCAAAAACTGCATAAGAATATCAACTCCTCTTGCCCCGATTGACATTCGCAAACCAATTTCTTTTGTGCGTTCAGTAACTGATACGTACATGATATTCATGATGCCAATACCTCCAACCAATAATGAAATGCCTGCTATTGCTGCCAGCAGCACTGTCAGCAATTGACTGGTTGAACTAAATGTATTGATCAATTCTGCCTGTGTTCGAACTGTAAAATCATCCTGTTCATTATTGGTCAGTTTATGCGAAGTGCGGAGTATTTGACTCAACTCCTGGGTTGCAGGTTCAGAAGTTTCCGAAGTTGCAGAAGATGCATAAATAGTCTGGATATACGGGATCGCCAATATTCTTTTTTGTACAGTACTGTATGGGGCTAAGAGAATGTCGTCCTGGTCCTGTCCAAAAGCGTTTTCTCCTTTTGTTTGCAATACACCAATTATCTTAAAAGGAATTTTATTGAACCGGATTATTTTACCAACGGGATCATCTCCGGGTTCAAAAATGTTATCGACAACGGTTTGCCCGATCAGGCAAACTTTCGTAGCACCCTTTACGTCCTCATCTCCAAAAGAAACTCCTTCTTTCAATGGCCAGTTACGAATGGTAAGAAAATCAGGACTCACACCTTGCATGGTGGTGGGCCAGTTCAATGCACCATTAATTGCCTGGCCACGTCCCTGCACAGCAGGTGACACGGCATTTACATATTGCGCCTGCGCTTGAATGGCTTTAATATCATCGAGAGTAAGACTTTGAACAGTACTCACATCCAGCCTTGCCCCGCCACCCGGTGTTTGATTGCTGTTTGGACGAATAGTGATCATATTGGATCCCATGCTTGATAGCTGATCCTGTATACTTTTTTTAGACCCCTGGCCGATAGCTACCATCGCAATCACAGCTCCAACACCAATGATGATGCCTAACATAGTAAGAAATGCCCGAAGCTTATTTCGTTGTAATGCTCTTACTGCAATGCGTATAAGATTTATGATCTTCATAATTATTCTTGTTAATCTTCAGTTACAGGTAATGCAGAAAGCACTTCCTTTGCCGATCGGATATTTTCATTCTTGTAATCTTTTATCACCTTCCCATCTTTTAATGTGATTGTTCTGCTGCTGAAAGAAGCAATATCCGGTTCATGTGTAACAAATACAATTGTTCTTCCCTGCTTATTTAATTCCTGGAATAGTGCCATGATCTCATAAGATGTTCGCGAGTCAAGATTACCTGTTGCTTCATCTGCCAGTATCATTACAGGTTCGTTCACCAATGCCCTGGCAATAGCTACACGTTGTTGCTGCCCGCCGGAGAGCTGGTTGGGTAAATGATCAAGCCTGTCAGAAAGCCGCACGGCTTCAAGAGCTTTAATGGCCATTTGATGACGTTGTGATGTTGAGATCGAGGAATTATATAATAAAGGAAGCTCTACGTTTTCAAGAGCAGATGTTCTTGCTAATAAATTATAAGCCTGAAATACAAAACCGATTTTTCGATTTCTTAATTGCGCCAATTCGTTTCTTGAAAGTTTCTTTATATCAACATTATCCAAAAGGTAAGTTCCGATTGTCGGTTTATCGAGACAACCTAAAATATTCAGCAATGTTGTTTTACCGGAACCACTGGCTCCCATGATTGTAACAAATTCTCCTTCTTCAACAGAAAAAGAAACGCCTTTTAATGCTCTTACCAGTTCAGAGCCCATTATAAACTCTCTTTTTAGATCCTGGATCTCTACTATTTTGTTTGACATAATTCTGATTTATTGTGATGGTCGGTTTCCACCACTGCTGCCACTGCTTCCAGCCGGCCGGGTATTTCCCTGGCCACTGCTCCTGCGTTGCGGCATGAATGGACTTCTTTGCGTAGCGGTTTGATTTCCATTCGTGTTTGCCTGCTGAACTCCATCCACCACTTCATCTGCGGGTGTCAATCCACTCAACACCTGTACCTGTGTTCCATCTTCCATTCCTATCCTGATAAAACGTCTTGCCAGGGTGTTATCATTGAGTACCCATACTGATGCCCGTTTTAAATTACCGGGATCTTTTGATAAAGAATCCTGGGCGTTATTATGATTATTTCTTTTTGACTGTTCACTATCAACCGAACCGCTAGCCGTCAATTGCCCTTTTGTTTTCCGTTGCTGATCTTCAATTTTATATTTCAATAGAATTGTTGAATCGGGTTTGAATTTTGTGGCTCTTGCAGAAATAAGCAAGGCATTACTATCTTCTTTTGTGTAAATAGTAATATTTGCAGTCATTCCCGGCTTTAATTTTAATTCACTGTTTGGAGCATTAATAATCGTTGTATATGTTACTACATTGGATGAAACTGATGGCTGCAAGCGAATTTCAAGTAAAGAACCTGTAAAAACATCGTCAGGAAATGCATCTACGGTAAACGTTGCTTTTTG
>JBIOGV010000272.1:0-5171 GCA_044448365.1 Chitinophagales bacterium | reverse complement strand
ATGTCCTGGTAGTTGATCGGGGGGTAATCAATATTAGCCCATGTTGGTTCTTCAGGAGCGATGCGCACCCAATGACGATAAGCCTTTAGCCTCCATTGCAACATCCATTCAGGCTCATTCTTTTTAGCGGAAATAAAACGGACAATATCCTCACTTAAACCTTTTGGAGCCTCATCCGCTTCAATGTTGGTAACGAAGCCGTATTTATAATCACTCAGCACTGTTTCCTCAATGGTGCTGAGGCCGTTACTGCCATTAGTTTTCTCTGCCTGGGCTACATCTCGTTTCATTTAACAAAGGTACGAATCTGTTTATACAAAAAAGTATAAACAGGCAAAATTTCCGGGATTCGGAAAGAGATGGGGGGATTGTGGAGTAAGCTAAAGTGATACTATGGGCCTCGGTTGCGCTGTGTAAAGTCAATGATTGTAATTCGTTTCCCAAGCTGTTCTTATTTTGAATAACCAAATCAAATAGGGGATAAGCAATATTAATTCCAGCCGGTAATTATAAATTAACTGGTTATTAAACACCGGCGCAATCATAACAGCCGAGCAGATTATGATACCTGAGACCGCATCTATAATTCCTAATTTGATTGCCCAACTTTTTTCAGTCCAAAGTGCAAGAGCTGTTATTCCTTTTAAAAAAAACAGGGCGCATATTATGATTCCGGTATTTGAAAAAGTATTATTTGTTTCCAATCCATAAAGTGCTGATGAAAATTCCCTTCCGGATAATGATATTAAAATTGCCAATGGAACAAAAGCACCAAGGGCAATAAAAATCCATATAAAAATCTTGATCCATACTGGAATGAGTTTCCTTCTTCTTTTTTGAATAAGTAAATTTTCTAATTCTAAAGGATTTTCATTTTGCACGAGAAATGATTTCTGCGAATAAAAATACAGAAGTTAATTGCAAAGAGCAATGACCTACCATTATATGGTTATTACTTTACTTGCAATCCTGCTTCTCTC
The DNA here is from genome assembly GCA_044448365.1 of Chitinophagales bacterium. GTDB lineage: Bacteria > Bacteroidota > Bacteroidia > Chitinophagales > Chitinophagaceae > VBAU01. The sequence goes on along the minus strand of JBIOGV010000272.1, from coordinate 4,191 downwards.
CTATTTGCTGAATAGTGTATAAAACCTCGCCCCTCATTCCCTCTCCGCAGGCGGAGAGGGGTGCAGGGCTTTAAATCCTTGATCAGAATTTTGTAGTAACAAATCAGCAATAACTTATATTTTCAAAATTGAAAATAAGGTTAACTTTATGCAATGAAATTGATCGTGAAACCTAAAACAAAGAAAGAGGAGAAAGTAATTAAAACCTTTTTGGAAAATCATTCCATTGATTATTTGAAATTAGAAGAAGATGCTGCTATTTATGAGAAAGAACCTAAAGCAAAATCACTTTCTGAAAAAGAAAAAAATACACTTAAAAACCCGGATGGGTCAGTTGATTTAATAAATAAATACAAAAAGGAAAAACTGTCGAAGACAAACATTAAATTCATAAATGAGCTGCAGCAATCAGTTGAGCAAGTGAAGCTGGCCAAAAAAGGGAAGATAACATTGCAAAAGGCCAAAGATCTTTTCAATGAGCTATAGTATTGAAGTTACCAAATTTTTCAAACGCCAGTTAAAACGACTGGTAAAAAAATATCCTTCTCTAAAATCAGAATTCAAAAAACTTACAGAGTCTCTTGAAGAAAATCCTGAACAAGGAACTCCAATTGGAAGGAATTGTTATAAAATCCGGCTGGCAATCGCATCAAAAGGCAAAGGAAAATCAGGAGGGGCAAGAGTAATCACTCATGTATATGTTGTTCGGGAGATTGTTTACCTGCTTTCTATATACGATAAATCGGAGCAGGAAAATATTTCACTTAATCTTCTTGAAATTTTCTTACGAGGACTTTGATTTCCTGCTTCTCTCCTATTTGCTGAATAGTGTACCAAACCTCATCTTCATTCCCTCTACCATGTGGAGAGGGAGGCCAGGCTTTACATCCTTGATCAGAGTTTTGTAGTAACAAATCGTCACCAATGCAATAAGAATATAGTTTAAATTGCAGCATTCTTTTTCAAATGAACTACAAAACCACTCCGAATCACAAGCAATATTTGGTGACTCTCTCTAACATGGGTTCAGAGCAGCGGCTACAAAAAGCTCTTGAATTATCATCGCTTACCAGGGAATTATTTATGGCCGGGTTAAAAAAAAGATTTCCTGAAAAAACCGAAGCAGAAATTAAAGAACTCTACCTGCAACGATTAGCTAAATGTTACAACCGAAACTATTAAAGAAGGTTTTAGCCATCCTGGATGAAAATCATATTGACTATATGGTTACCGGTTCACTTGTATCCAGTATGCAGGGCGAGCCAAGAGCAACTCATGATGCAGATATTTTAGTAAATATCACATCCTCTCTTATTCCTGTTTTAATCAGCAATTTTATTCCTCCTGATTATTACTTGTCTGAAGATGCAATTAAAGAAGCCATTCAGCATAAGAGTATGTTCAATCTGCTGGATACCATGGAAGGTGATAAAGTTGATTTCTGGATTTTGACAGATGATCCTTTCGACCAGTCAAGATTTGAAAGAAAATATGAAGAGAAGATGTTAGGGATCTCTATGAAGATATCCACTCCTGAAGATACTATTCTCATGAAACTGCGCTGGGCAAAACTTTCAGGAGGAAGTGAAAAACAGTTTACAGATGCCTTGCGTGTATATGAAGTTCAATTCGGTAAACTTGATCTTGCATATATTGAATCATGGGCAACTAATCTGAATCTAAAAGAGCTGTGGGAAAAACTAAAACAAGAAGCGCAACCTATAAATTAGCTTCTCTCCTATTTGCTGAATGACCTCACCCACATTCCCTCTCCGCAGGCGGAGAGGGAGGCCGGGCTGTAAATCCCTGATCAGATTTTGTATCTCATCAATCAAGCACGATCACTTTTCGTCCGTTCATTCTTCTTATAATTAATAAGCCACCGGCTTTCATCGGCTGCCATGTAAATCCTTTGCCCTGCTTTGTTTCTGTAAGCGGTTTATCTTCTAATAAAACAGCTGTTGGTTTTGCCTTCAATTTTATTCTTTCAATACCGTTTTCATCGAATGCCCGATAAAACAATTTCACTTTAGCGCTATCCACATTTTCAAAATTCAAGAAAATAAATTTTTTCAGATGGCCTTTGTAATCGGCCTGCTGTATCACAGAAGTTGAAGAAAGAATATGATCCTGGTTGGGCGGAGCCAATTGAGGCATGGCATCCATGGCACGCAGAAAATGCCGTATATAATCGCCATAGCCATCTGTCAGCCATGGCTCATCTTGCGGAAACCTGTTCTTACCGTCAAAGTCAACCATATAAGTGGCCCAGTTCAATTCACGAACAGCGTTCTCATACAAAATGCTGTCGCCTGATAAACTTACATACAACAATTCATCGGCTGCTTGTCTTGATGAATGACTGTTGCCCGGTGTTTGATAAACCGTTTGTTCATTCGTAACCACAACACCATATTTTTTCCACGTATCATTGGCAAAATTCTTATGTACCCATGCGATGATCTTTTGCACATCGGTTTTCCAATCTGGAAAATATTGCCGGTGTTCCATAATGAACCGTGCAAATGTCATGGCATTGATCTGTGTTTCGCTCCACCAGTCCACGTCTTCAAAAAAAGGCCCCCATTTATTTTCTTTCATTGGAAAATTTTTCATCCAGCTCAATAATTTTTCAAACCCCAACTTGTAAGAAATGGTATCGCCTGTATGCATGGCTGTCAGGTCAAGAAACAATTGCATGGTGGGCGCCCAGTTGCTCGTATAACCGGCCGTGTCGATCCACGTTCCTGTAAAATCGTGATTGCGCAACAGTACAGTTTCACCGGTTACCGTATTTATTTTAAATGGCAGTGGAGAGTAATTGATGTTGCCTTCTTTTATATGTGCAGACAGTGTGTTAGCGATCTTAACAGCAGCATCCAGGTACAGTTGATTATTGTCCACATTAAAACCGTTGCTTATTTTAAATAAATGAACCAGCTCAAGACCGAATGATCCTGCTTTGTCCGGCTGTAAAACATTTCTTCCTGCACGCATGTCGCCGTCATAATACCCTGAATAAATAAAACTATTGTACGGATAAGGAAGATCAGGCCAATTGCTGTCAGCCGGTGATAAGCCATGCGTTAAATAATAGTCTGCAATAAAATGCATATCTGCTTTTACACGTTCGTTCCCTGAATAAGCATAATACAAACGCCACGAAGAAAGAGCCATAGCAAATTGGTCGCCGCCAATTCCGCGTGGATCATCGAAAGCAGGGTTCCACACCTGGTGATTCATATAATAAGGCAGGCCATTATAATCATGGCGCATAGTATCCCAAAAATTCCACACACTATTTATAATGTGATCGTAAGATTTTCCAAAATCCTTGTCGTACCAGGGGATAATTTTATGTTGTGCATCCGTTTGTATGGGATGATAAATCAATATTTCATTTTGCTGCGCGGATGCATGGCACAGACAAATGACTGTAATTAACAAGCTTGACAACAATTTTTTCATTGCAGAGTTTTAATTAGAGAGTTTATAAATGTAGAATATACTTTTGTTGAGTTTTTTTCCGCAGAATTTTATTAATCCAGGCTTTTTTTCGGTTGTTCATACTCACCGGTGGGTTCGGTTTGAAGGAAAGACAATTCCATTTTAATATCAGCAGTAATCAATGGAGCATTACTTGCATCCACATGTACAAATCCATATTTTTTGTATAATGCGATAGCGGTTGTTAATTGACTGTTTGAATAAAGGAATATTTTTTTAGCCTTCAATTCTCTCATTTTATTTAAACATTTTTCGATCAGCATTTTACTGATACCTTTGCCCTGGAATGCAGGAACAACAGACATCTTCACCAGCTCAAATACTGAATTTCCTTCATTTGCCAACCCGGCGGTGCCCACTATTTTATCGCCTGCTTTGGCGAGATAAATATACCCGCCCCTGTCAAGAATCATTCCTTTTGGATCGTTGATTATTTCGAGGTCATGAGATTCAGCAAGATTGTATTTGTAAAGCCATTCTGAATTGAGATCCTTGAAATCATTTGCATATTCATCAGAGTAATCAATAATTTCTATCATGGCTTCCTTTTATAAAATCAGGATACAAATTTATAAGGTTTTCTTTTCTCGCTGACTACCCTGCAAATCAGTTTGCAACCAGCTTCTTTTTATTTACCGGGTAACATCGATGGCGTATAAATGTGGAACATACATTTGAATCTAT